>JABDIP010000541.1 GCA_013003675.1 Inquilinus sp. | reverse complement strand
ACCCCATCCTGGTCGCGCAGCTTCACGGTGGCCGCGGTGATCGGCAACCACACCTTCATGCGCCGGCCGCGCGACTCCTAAGCGCTTCCGCGGTCCGGCCCAACTAGATCAAGATCGCTTCAGATCGGATCGATTTGAAGCGTGAATCTTCATCTACTTCAATAAACTAGAGGCTGATTCACGCATCGCACCGTTCCGGTGAGATGCGATCAGGCTCTAGGCGTGCCGCCTCCCTATTTCCAGTGTTCGCCGATCCAGGATGCCGGCAGGGTCCGCCTGTGCAGGGTCGAGCGGAAGCCGGCTGCCGCTTCGTCCGGGTTCGGACGGCCATGGAAGACGACGATCCTGGTTCCGATGGGAATCCGCGGTGGGACGACAAGATTGAACGGCGGCGGCGGCACGCAATGCCGTTTGAAGCTGCGGCACCACGGATCGGGCCAGAACGTGAGGCCGCGAACCAGGCTGGTCATATAGGCCTGCTCGGTCGGAAAATCCGTGATCGCCCGTTCGGGATCGCGCTGGAATTCGTCGAACACCTGTGTCTGGTCGCCGATGACCAGGCGGAAGGCCGAGGAATTGCCGATGCGCGGGCGGCTTCGGAGGATCGTCTTGCGGCGCTCGATCCAGTTCCGGATGATGCCGAACTCGCCCGGATGATCGAAGAAGCAATCGACGTCGTCGACGATGACGACATCGAGATCCAGGAACAGTGCCGGGCCGACAAGGTCGGCAACCGTCGGCGCGAACAACGAGATCTTGCGAAGCGCGGAGTTCTCGAATCCCGGCGGCAGGTCGATCGGCGGCAGCGGCAGGCACTCGACTTCCTTGGCGATGCCCGATGGATCGTCGGTGAAACACACGAACCGGAACGGCCGGTTCAAATGGCGGGCGATTCCGCGATACAGCCTGTCGACATAGTGCGGGCCATAGAGCGTGCCCCATTTCATGCAAACGACGTTGACCATTGAATCCGTCGATCGGTCGGAGAATCATCGGTGGTTGAAGGCAGGGGCGCGGGCCGGGCCGACTCCACGCCGATGGACCGGGCACTAGTAGCCCAAACGCTGTCGTCGCGCCATCCGCTCGGGCTTCGAGGCGACCGGCGCCGTCTCTAATAGGTCGCGCGACCGCCGCTCAGGTCGAAAACGGCACCTGTCGTAAAGGAATTCTCCGCCGACGCCAGCCAAGCGACCATGGCGGCGATCTCCTCCACCTCGACGAACCTGCCGCGCGGGATCTTCGAGCGCATGAAGGCGACGAACTCCTCGGTTACCTGCTCGAGGATTCGCGTCTCGGCCGCCGCCGGGGTGATGCAGTTGACGGCGATGTCGTACTGCGCAAGTTCCTTGCCCAACGACTTGGTCAGGGCAATGACGCCGGCCTTGGCGGCGCCATAGGCGGAGGCGTTGGGATTGCCCTCCTTGCCGGCGACCGAGGCGGTGCAAACGATCCGACCATAGTTGCGCTCGATCATGCCCGGCACCACGGCCCGGCAGCAATGAAACACCCCGGTCAGGTCGATATCGATCACCGCCCGCCAGGCCTCCACGGGGTATTCCCAGAGCGGAGCTGTGGGGCCGGCAATGCCGGCATTGGCGATCAGAATGTCGATATCGCCGAGCGCGCCCACGGTCCGCGCCGTGGCTTCCTCGACCGCGGCCAGATCGGTGACGTCGACCACCTGCGCCGCCACCCAGCCACGGTCCGCCAGGGCGCCGGTCGTCGCCTCCAGGACGGCCCGGTCGCGGTCCCACAGCGAGACCGAGGCGCCGGACTCCAGGAACCGTTCGACGATGGCGCGGCCGATGCCCTGGGCGCCGCCGGTCACGACCGCATGCCTGCCATCCAGATCGATCCTGTTCATCGGTTTTGTTGCCCCCGCCATCGCCGTTGAGGCGCGATATTGGCACGGCGCTGCAGCGACAGGAACAGCGTTCCATGCTGCGAGACGATCTTGATTCACTGCCGCTGGCTCCCATGTCTACTGCGGGCGGTGCCGGCATCCGGGCCGCCTCGGCGGCGCCGTGGGCCGGGCCGACCGCCGAGTGAACAGGCCGCTCGCTCATGAGGAGGAGGCAGGCAGATGAGTCGCGTCTCGTTGTTGAACAACCCCTTGCTGCTCGGGTTCGAACCCTTCGAGCGGGCGCTCGACCGGGTCGCCAAGGCATCGTCGGACGGCTATCCGCCTTACAATATCGAACAGGTCGGTGAGAAAGCCTTGCGCATCACGCTCGCCGTGGCGGGCTTCGGGCCGGACGACCTGGCGGTTCAGGTGGAGGACAACCAGCTGGTCATCCGCGGCCGCCAGGCGGACGACAAGGACCGCGCCTATCTGCACCGAGGCATCGCGGCACGTCAGTTCCAGCGCAGTTTCCTGCTCGCGGACGGCCTGGAAGTCGACGGGGCCGCGCTCGACAACGGGTTGCTGAACATCGACCTGGTGCGCCCGGAACCGACCAGCCGGGTGCGGACCATCGACATCAAGGGCAAGCGCACGAAAGCCGCCGACAAGAAACTGGCGGTCGATACCCAAGCAGGCGACCGCTGAATCAGGGTCGCCGGGAGAACGCGAAAATGAATACGCCGTTGATCGCCATGTTGCGCCAGATGTCGCCGACCGATTTCGCGGCGTTGGGCACCCGGGAGATGGCCTATATCAGGGTGTTGCCGGCGGAAGGCCGTGCGACGTTTGCCGTACACGCCGCCGACGGGGCGCCTTTGACCGTCGCTGACAGTCGCGACCTGGCCATCGCCATCTGCATTCAGAACGATCTCGAGCCGGTCAGCGTCCACTGATCCCGAGGAGAAGGGGACGGGCGACGGGCGGAATGCGGTCAGGCGGCGTTGGCGGCCTCTGTCTCGCTGAGCAGGGCGAGAATACCGTCCGCCGTTTCGCAGCCCCGCAGTTTCTCGCACAGCCGCTGGTCGCGTAGCAGCCGAGATACGCGGGCCAGGGCCTTCAGATGGTCGGCCCCGGCGGCCTCCGGTGCGATCAGCAGAAAGATCAAGTCAACGGGCTGCTCGTCGACCGCATCGAAGTCGATGGCGTGCTCGAGGCGCGCGAACAGGCCGTGGACGCGATCCAGCGTCGGCAGCTTGCCATGGGGAATGGCGATGCCGCGGCCGACCCCTGTCGTCCCCAGCTTTTCGCGTTCCAGCAGCGTATCGAAAACCGCGCGCTCATGTTGCCCGGAAAGGGCGGCGGCGCGCTTGGCCAGCTCCTGCAACGCCTGCTTTTTGCTGGTCGCGCGGAGGCTTGGAATGATCCCGTCCGATGTCAAGAATTCCAGCATTGTCTCTCATTTCTGCCGTACGCCTCGGGCGACGGCATCGTGGGCTGTTTGCGGATCGATCCAACCGAAATGTCCGTCCGGCCGGCGATAGTCCATGTTAGCGCTGCGGTGCGCCCGGCGGACCGAACGCGCCGGCAGGAATCAACGGCCTGTCCGTGCCGGTGGTGACCCTCCCGCCGCTGGTCTCGGCAGAATGCGACGGCCGCAATGCCTGGTTTGTCAGAACCGGTTTCCGCGACGGTATTCGGTTTTTTCTCGACATGCGTGTGCGACTTTTCGCCGATGTCGAGCTGCGTTCCTCTCACGGTGAATTCCATGACGCGGACTGTCCCGAAGCCGGTCTTGGCTAGGCCCTGGAGTCCGGGTACCGGCGGCACCTCGGTGCCGACGGGCGCGGAACATAGGGGCGTCGTACTGGCGATGTCAACCACTCCTCAAGGTGGTCCTCGCAACGGCCGCGCGCCTGGGCGCCGCCATCGGGCCGCAGGCATAGATGGTGGCGAATCCGTCCAGTCACAACCGCATCGACTTTTCGCGGCGGCGCTGCACCGATGAGGGTATGCGCATCGATTCGCGGTATTTGGCCACCGTCCGGCGGGCGATGTCGATGCCGCGCTTGCGCAGGATCTCCACGATTCGATCGTCGGACAACACGCTTTCCGCGGCTTCGCCGTCGATCAGCGAACGAATGCGGAAGCGGACCGCCTCGGCGGAATGCGCCGCTTCGCCATCGGCTCCCTGGATCGAGGCGGTGAAGAAGTATTTCAGTTCGAAGACCCCACGCGGCGTGGCCATGAACTTGTTCGAGGTAACCCGGCTGACAGTGCTCTCGTGCATGCCGATCTGTTCGGCGATATCGCGCAGGATCAACGGCTTCAGGTGCTGGACGCCGTGGACGAAAAAGCGGTCCTGCTGGCGGACGATCTCGGTTGCGACCTTCAGGATCGTCGTCGCGCGCTGGTGCAGGGACTTGACCAGCCAATTGGCGGAGGCGAAGCACTCGACCAGATA
>JABDIP010000527.1 GCA_013003675.1 Inquilinus sp. | reverse complement strand
AGTCATAGGGGCTCAGGCGGTCGGCCCGGAGCCAGACGGCGCCGGCGGCGGTCTTGCCCATCTTGACGCCGGAGGCCGTGGTGATCAGCGGCGTCGTCAGGCCGTACAGCTCCTTGCCGTCGACCCGCCGGGCCAATTCGACGCCGTTGACGATGTTGCCCCACTGGTCCGAGCCGCCCATCTGCAGCCGGCAGCCGAGCCGTCGGTTCAACTCCATGAAATCGTATGCCTGGAGGATCATGTAGTTGAATTCCAGGAAGGTGAGCGGGTGTTCGCGCTCCAGCCGTACCTTCACCGAGTCGAAGGTGAGCATGCGGTTGATGGTGAAGTGCGGGCCGATATCACGAAGGAACCCGACATAGTCCAGCGCGTCGAGCCAGTCGGCGTTGTTCGCCATCAGCGCAGCGGTCGGGCCGTCGCCGAAAGCGATGTAGTTGGCGAAGATGCCCTTGATGCTCTCGATGTTGCGGGCGATGGTCTCGTCGGTCATCAACTGGCGCGACTCGTCCTTGCCGGAAGGGTCGCCGACGCGGGTCGTGCCGCCGCCCATCAGCACGATCGGCCGATGGCCGGTCTTCTGCAGCCAGCGCAACATCATGATCGAGACCAGATTGCCGACATGCAGGCTGTCGGCGGTGGCATCATAGCCGACATAGGCGGTGACGATGCCGTCGGCGGCGAGCGCGTCAAGCGCCGCCAAGTCGGTGCATTGATGGACGAAGCCACGTTCCTGAAGAACGCGGATGAAGTCGGAACGTGGTGCGCTCATGGCCCGGTCCTGCCGCAGGAAAGGCGGCGGGATGTATCACATCGGAAGCCGCGGCGCCACTGCGGGCGCCGCCTGCGCCACGTTCATGGAGCCGAGCGGATGCCGGTCGATCATCCGCTCGGAGAGGCTCCTGGTGGGCGGCCTCGGCTAGTGGGCGGCCTCGGCAACCTTCGGTTCCAGAGCCGTATCGAGGTAGTTGTCGATGTGCCCGACAAGTTGTTCCATGCGGCCATGGAAATAGTGGTTGGCGCCGGGCACCAGTCGGTGGTCGATCGAAATGCCGCGCTGGTTGGACAATTTGTTCACCAATTTGGCGACGGATTCCGGCGGAACGACGTCATCGCGGTCGCCCTGAACGATCAAACCAGAGGACGGGCAGGGCGCCAGGAAGCTGAAATCGTAGCTGTTCGCCGGCGGGGCGATGGAAATGAACCCATCGATCTCCGGCCGTCGCATCAGCAATTGCATACTGATCCAGGCGCCGAAGGAAAAGCCGCCGACCCAGCAGGCCGGGGCATTGGGGTTGGTCGCCTGCAGCCAATCGAGTGCCGCCGCGGCGTCGGACAACTCGCCCTCGCCGCGATCAAAGCTGCCCTGGCTGCGGCCGACGCCGCGGAAGTTGAAGCGTAGCGCGGCGAAGCCGCGGCGGGTGAACGCTTGAAAAAGGGCATAGACGATCTTGTTGTTCATCGTACCGCCATGCTCTGGATGCGGGTGCAGCAGGAGAGCAATCGGCGCGTTCGGCTGCTTGCCAAACTGATAGCGGCCCTCGAGCCGGCCCTCAGGGCCGTTGAATATCACCTCGGGCATTGGTTTTCCGATCCTGTTGTCATGCGCCTGCAAGGGCGCTGATTATCCGACTTTTTTTCTCGGTCTTTTCCAGAAAGTCCAAGGGGCGCTGTCCAGATTACTTGACCAACCTAGTCGGTCTCCTTAGTTTATAGCCGAGGGGCCCCGGGGTCTGCATTCGGTCCTGCCTGTTGGATAACAGGCGCCGGTGCGGCCATGAAGGCTCTTCGAATAGTGTCTTCATATCATAAGGATATGGCCGGTGTTCAAGCGTCTTCGCGAAGACATCGACAGCACCATGCGGCGAGATCCGGCGGCCCGCTCGCGGATCGCGGTGGTTCTGTTCTATCCGGGTTTCCATGCTTTGCTGGCGTACCGCCTGGGCAATTGGTTCTGGCGCCGGGGTTGGCGCACCCCCGGAATTCTCCTGTGCTATCTGGCGCGCATGGTGACCGGAATCGAAATCCATCCCGGCGCCGCCATCGGTCGGCGCCTATTCATCGATCACGGTACCGGCGTTGTGATCGGCGAGACTGCGGAGATCGGCGACGACGTAACGCTGTACCAGGGCGTGACCTTGGGCGGCGTCTCGCCGTCGATCGACTCCGACAGCCAGCGCGACCAGAAACGGCACCCGACCCTGCGCGACGGTGTCATCGTCGGTTCCGGCGCCCAGGTGCTGGGGCCGATCGTGATCGGCAGTTGTGCCCGGGTTGGCGCCAATGCGGTGGCGACGAAGGACGTGCCGGATTGCGCGACGGTGGTTGGCATTCCGGCCCGGATCGTCTCGAAGACCTCCGACATCGATCATTTCGCGCCTTACGGCACCCCGCTCGGCGATCTGCCGGACCCGGTCGCCAGCGCGATCCGGGGGCTGATGCATGAGGTGACGCAACTGCGCAGCCGGCTCGAAGACCTGGAAGCCGAGCGCAGCACCGACGCCGACGCCGATCAGATCGACCGCGCCGACATTCCGGGCGAGGGCGAAGACGATACCCGCGGCCGCACCTGCTGAAGGCGCGCGGGACAAAGAAGGAAATAGTACCGTGAGATTGAGCACCAAGGGACGCTACGCCGTGATGGCGATGGTCGATCTGGCCCGGCACAGCGGCGGCAAGCCGGTCGCCCTGGCCGAGATCGCCGAACGGCAGGAAATATCGCTGTCATATCTGGAGCAGCTCTTCGCCAAGTTGCGCCGCGCCGGGTTGGTCGGCAGCGTCCGCGGACCGGGCGGCGGCTATCTGCTGGCGCGCGACGTTGGGGAAACCCGGATCTCCGACATCATCCTGGCGGTCGACGAGCCGATCCGCGCCACCCGCTGCCATCCCAGTTCGGCGGCTGGATGCCAGAGCGACAAGAGCCGCTGTCTGACCCACGACCTATGGGAGGAACTGGGCAACCAGATCCACCTCTATCTCAGCTCGGTGTCGCTGGCGGACGTCGTTGGGCGTCGGGTCCTCGGCTCAAGCCGGTTGTTCGCCGCGCACCGCGAGGCGCCGTCCTCCGGCGTCGCCGCCGAATAACATCTGCGTGGCCGTAGAATCACAAGCGGCGCGGCAAGGGCGGCGATGACCCGGACCATCTATCTCGATCACAATGCGAGTTCGGCACTGCGGCCCGAGGCCCGGACGGCGATGCTGGAGGCGTTGGAAGCGACCGGCAACGCCTCGTCGGTCCACCGTTTTGGCCGCGCCGCCCGCCGGCGCGTCGAGGACGCGCGCGAGGCGGTCGCCGCGCTCGCCGGCGTCGCTCCGGCGCGGGTCGTCTTTACCGCCGGCGCCACTGAAGCCAACAACTGGGTGATCACCGGCTGCGCCCGCGCCGGACGCCGAATCGTGACCTCGACGGTCGAGCACGATTCGGTGCTGGCAGCGGCACTGGCCGCGCGGGTGCCGGTCGACAACGAGGGATTGCTGAATCTTGACGCATTGGAGGCGCGGCTGGGCGAGGAGGGTCGCCCGGCGCTCGTCTCGGTCCTCGCGGCCAACAACGAGACCGGCGTCCTGCAGCCCGTGACCGAGGCGGCGGCGATTGCCCGCCGTAGCGGCGCGCTGGTGCATTGCGACGCGGTCCAGCTGGCCGGCAAGGCGCCGCTCGACGTGGACGCGCTCGATGCCGATTTCGTCAGCCTGTCGGCGCACAAGCTGGGCGGTCCGCAAGGGGTTGGCGCGCTGATCCTGCGCGACGGCGTCGCCTTGCCGCCGATGCTGGTGGGTGGCGGCCAGGAGCAGCGGCGCCGGGCGGGGACCGAGAACGTGGCGGCGATCGCCGGTTTCGGTGCGGCGGCGCGGGCCGCGCTGGGCGGGCTCGATGATTTCGCGCGGCTCGCCGTGATGCGCGACCGGCTCGAGGGGCGCATCGTCGAGACCTTTCCCGACACCGTTGTATTCGGTGCCGGCGCGCAGCGGCTTGTGAATACGAGTTGCCTCGCCATGCCCGGTTTGACGGCGGAGACACAGTTGATGGCGTTCGACCTCGCCGGCATCGCGGTCAGTGCCGGCGCCGCCTGTTCTTCGGGCAAGATCGCCGAGAGCCATGTCCTGCGGGCGATGGGGGCTGAGCCAATGACGGCGGCGACGGCGATCCGCGTCAGCCTGGGCTGGAACACCACACAAGGCGATATCGACGCCTTCGTCGACGCCTGGATTGCCCTGCGTCGCCGCAATGCCGCCACCGTGGCCGCATGACGGCTGCCAGGGCTGGCGCGCCGGCCGCGGATTGGATAGAACACCGCGCCCGCGGGCGTGCGGGGGACGAACGGAGTTGAATGGGCGGATGC
>JABDIP010000512.1 GCA_013003675.1 Inquilinus sp. | reverse complement strand
ATGCGACCCGGCGCTGAAGTCTTCGATCGAAGCCATCGTCCGGCTCTTGATGCTCGATATCGCGCGCCAGTGGAAGGTCGGCGAGCTGGCGCGCGAGGCGGGCCTGTCGACGCGGTCTCTCCAGCGGAGATTGGGCGACGCCGAACTCAGTTTCTCCGGCCTCGTCCGTCTGGTTCGCATCCATGAAGCATGCCGTCTTCTGGAGGAGGGCGCGGCGCCGATTACGGCGATCGGCCTATGCTCCGGGTTTTCGGACAGCGCGCATTTCAGCCGCGACTTCCGTGCCAGCATGGGCATGACCCCCTCCGACTATCGCGCGGTTTGCCGGAATGGGTAGCCCGGTACAGTCAACATGAGAAATGGAGGTTGGCTACGCGGCGGCCTGGCGCAGCATGTCGTCGAGCCGGCCGACCCGCTCGTAGAGGCTCAGCGTGCGGCCGAGCAGGGCGCGGATCGCCGGCGGCAGCCGCTCGTCCTGGTTCCAGCGGTCGTCCAGGCAGACCTCCTGGCCGCCGACGCCGAAATCCGCCAGCGCCTCCTCGGCGCTGATCTCGCCGAGCTGGGCGGCGCGCTGGCCGAGCAGCCACGCCATCGACTGGGTCAGCCGGCAGGTCACCCGCATGGTCTCCTGGGTCGCCAGCAGCCGGCTGTCCGGGTCGAGCACCTGCAGATCGGCGGTTTCCTGATAGGCGATATAGTTCCGCGCCTCGACCAACAGGGCGAGCGCCTCTTCATAGGTCTTGTCGAAAAAGGCCGGCGCGGCCACCACTTCGCTCACGGTCTACCTTTCCGCGTCGGGAACTGCGATGCCGCCGGACGGGGCCTTCCCCACGGCCCCGCGACCGGTTCCAGAGTGCCGCGTGCACGTTAACATAAGGTGGACGGCGCGTTTCGGGCCGTCCCGCCGGGCCGCGGCGGGGGTCTTGAACCGGCCGGCGGCACTGCCCAAATCCATGCTGTGGCAGCGGACGCCGATCCCCGGGTCCGCCGCCGCGACACCGATCCGGCGTGGCCGACACCGGCATGCCGATCTTTCAGGTATCGCTCAAATGGAGGGTATCCATGACGTCTTTCGACCTTTCGCCCCTGTTCCGCTCCACCGTCGGCTTCGACCGCATGTCGCGGTTGCTCGATGCCGCCACCCGGGCCGATCAGCGAGGCCAGTCCTATCCGCCCTACGACATCGAGAAAGTCGATGAGAACGCCTACCGCATCACCATGGCGGTGGCCGGTTTCGGCGAGGACGACATCGAACTGAACCAGACCGAGAACATGCTCACCGTGCGCGGCAAGATCGGGAAGGCCGGCGAGACGGGCACGTTCCTGTACCGCGGCATCGCCGAGCGCTCGTTTGAGCAGCGCTTCCAGCTTGCCGACTATATCGAGGTCCGCGGCGCCAGGCTGGAGAACGGCCTGCTGAACATCGATCTGGTCCGCGAGGTGCCCGAGGCGCTGAAGCCGCGCACCATCCGGATCGAATCGGCCGAGCCGCGGCGCATCGCCGGCAAGAAGGCCGCCTGAGCCCGGTACGGTATTGGTTAGTTAGTGGGAAGACGGCGTTCGCCCAGGCGGACGCCGTTTTCTGTTGGCCCGCCGGTCGTGCAAGAATAACCGGAATCCCGTCGGTTAATCGATTTGGCGGCGACCAAGACGCGGTGCGGCGGATATTCGGAGCAGGCAAGAAAAAACGGGCCGCCTTTCGGCCGGCCCGATAGATTGTTCTTGTTATTGCCTCACCTGCTCAACCCGAGCAAGGCCGGCACAGTATTGCCGGATCTCCGCATCGTCAAGGCGGATTCTTGGTTAACAAATGGAAACTGTTGGATTTTCGCCAAAAAAAGAGCCGTCCAGAGGACGGCTCAGGTTCAACAGGGAGGCATCAACAAGAATCGGATCAATCAGAGGCGATACAATCGCCCAATCCGATAATCTCGATCCTAGGCGGCAATTCTTTAAGAATGGTTAACGCCGCAAGCGCATTCGCGCCCTGAGCGATTTTCCCGCCGGCCTGGCCCGGCGCCGCCGTTTCGTCACCCCTTCGCATAGCCGACGCCGCGCAGCGCCTCGCCGATCTCGTCGAGGATCGCCGGGTCGTCGATGGTCGCCGGCATCCTGTATTCCTCGCTGTCGGCGATCTTCTTCATCGTCCCGCGCAGGATCTTGCCCGACCGGGTCTTCGGCACCCGGTCGACGACCACCGCCGTCTTGAACGCCGCGACCGGACCGATCTGCGCGCGGACCAGCCGCACCAGCTCGGCGACGATCTCGGCCTCCGGCTTGGCGACCCCGGCCTTCAGGACGACGAAGCCGACCGGCAACTGGCCTTTCAGAGTGTCGGCGGCGCCGATCACCGCCGCCTCGGCGACGTCTTCGTGGTTGCACAGCACCTCCTCGATCCCGCCGGTCGACAGCCGGTGACCGGCGACATTGATCACGTCGTCGACCCGCGTCATCACGGAGACATAGCCGTCCGCGTCGATGAAGCCGGCGTCGCCGGTCATGTAATAGCCCGGGAACTCGGTGAGATAGGCGTCGACATAGCGCTGCTCGGCGTTCCACAGGGTCGCCAGGCTGCCCGGCGGCAGCGGCAGCTTGCAGGCCAGGGTTCCCATGTCGCCCGGCGCCACCGGGTGGCCGTCCGGCCCCAGCACCTGCACGTCCCAGCCCGGCACCGCCTTGGTCGGCGAGCCGTATTTGACCGGGAACTGCTCGATGCCCATCGGGTTGCCGGCGATCGCCCAGCCGGTCTCGGTCTGCCACCAATGGTCGATCACCGGCACCTTCAGATGCCGTTCGGCCCATTGGATGGTGTCGGGGTCGGACCGTTCGCCGGCCAGGAACAGGGTGCGCAGGCAGGACAGGTCGTATTGGCCGATCAGCTTGCCGTCCGGATCGTCGCGCTTGATGGCGCGGAACGCCGTCGGCGCGGTGAACAGCGCCCGCACCTTGTGCTGCGAGATCACCCGCCAGAACACCCCGGCATCCGGCGTGCCGACCGGCTTGCCCTCGAACACCACCGTCGTGCAGCCATGCAGCAGCGGCGCATAGACGATATAGGAATGGCCGACCACCCAGCCGACGTCCGACGCCGCCCAGTACACCTCGCCCGGCTCGATGTCGTAGAAGTTCTTCATCGTCCATTTCAGGGCGACCGCGTGGCCGCCATTGTCGCGGACGATGCCCTTGGGCTGGCCGGTGGTGCCGGAGGTATAGAGGATGTAGAGCGGGTCGGTCGCCGCGACCGGCACGCACTCGGCCGGCTTCGCCGAATCCATCGCCGCCTTCCAGTCGTGGTCGCGGCCGGGGGTCAGCTCGGCCTCTTGCTCCGGCCGCTGCAGGATGACGCAGGCGTCGGGCTTGTGGCTTGCCTGGGCGATGGCGGCGTCCAGCATCGGCTTGTAGGCGATCACCCGGCCCGGCTCGATGCCGCACGACGCGCTGACGATCGCCTTGGGCGTGCAATCGTCGATCCGGGTCGCCAGCTCGTGCGGGGCGAAGCCGCCGAACACCACCGAATGGACGGCGCCGATCCGGGCGCAGGCCAGCATCGCCACCACCGCCTGCGGGATCATCGGCATGTAGAGGATGACCCGGTCGCCCTTGGCGACGCCGAGGCCGGCCAGCACGCCGGCGAAGCGCGCGGTCTTCTCGGTCAGTTCGGCATAGGTGAAGCTCTTCAGCCGGCCGGTGATCGGGCTGTCGTAGATCAGCGCCGGCTGGTCGCCGCGGCCGGCGGCGACGTGGCGGTCGAGCGCGTTGTAGCAGGTGTTGAGCACGCCGCCGGCGAACCAGCGATAGAGCGGCGCGTTCGAGTCGTCGAGCACCTTGTCCCAACGCTTGATCCAGTCGATTTCCTCCGCCGCCTCGGCCCAGAATGCGTCCCGGTCCTCCAGCGACCGGCGATAGACCTCATCGTACCGACCCATGGCGTTCACCCATCTCCCTGCCTGTTCCGTCCCGGTCGTTCGACCGCCGGGCCGCTCGAAGTGTGCGCCAGCACGATGCCGAGCGCAAACGACTGGTCCCGACTTTCGGCCGGCGATGGCCAGTGTCGGCATTGCACGGTACGATCCCGGTGAAAGGGAATGCGATGAATCAACAGCTCATCTATTTCGCCGACCCGATGTGCTCGTGGTGCTGGGGGTTCTCGCCGGCGATCGAGACGGTGGCGGCGCGCTTCGGCGAGCGGTTGCCGGTCCGGCTGATCCTCGGCGGCCTGCGCCCGGGCACCACCGAGATCATGGACGATGCCGCCAGGCGGATGATCCGCGGCCATTGGGAGCATGTGCGCGAGGCCAGCGGCCAGCCCTTCGACTTCGCCTTCTTCGAGCGCGAGGGCTTCGTCTACGACACCGAGCCGGCCTGCCGGGCGGTGGTGGCGGCGCGCCGGCTCGACCCCGCCCGGGCGATGCCGCTGCTGAAGCGGCTGCACCACGCCTTCTATGCCGAGAATGCCGACGTGACCGACCGCGATGTGCTGTGCGGCCTGGCGGAGAGCATCGGCCTCGACCGCGCGGCCTTCGCCGAAGCGTACGATTCCGGGGAAACCCTGACCGAAACCCGGACCGATTTCGCCATCGCCTACAATGCCGGCATCACCGGCTTCCCGACCCTGATCGTCGGCTCCGAGGCGGAGGGCTTCGCCGCCGTCAGCCGCGGCTATCAGCCCGGAGAGCGGATCGAGGCGCTGATCGAGGGCTGGCTGGCGCAACGCGAGGAGGCCGGCACGCCGGCCTAGCGCCCGCCGCCGCACCATCTGACCGAGTCGACGAAGGAGATCGCATCGTGATCACCCTCACCGTCAACGGGGACGACCGCCGGATCGACGCCGACCCCGACATGCCCCTGCTGTGGGCGCTCCGGGAGAACCTGGGGCTGCCCGGGACCAAGTTCAGCTGCGGGGTCGGCATGTGCGGCGCCTGCATGGTGCTGGTCGACGGCATCGCGATGCCGTCCTGCGTGGTGCAACTCGGCAGCGTCGACGGCGCTGTCGTCACCACGATCGAAGGCGTCGCGGCGGACGGCGTGCTGTCGCCGGTCCAGCAGGCCTGGATCGACGAGCAGGTGCCGCAATGCGGCTATTGCCAGTCCGGCATGATCGTGGCCGCCACCGCGCTTCTGGCCGAGAACCCGCGGCCGAGCGACCGGGATATCGATGCGGCGATCACCAATATCTGCCGCTGCGGGACCTATCCGCGGGTCCGGCGGGCGATCCACCGCGCCGCCGAAGCCGCCACCGGTTCCGGGGGAGACGGCCGATGAGCATGCGGGCGGGCAGGCTGACCCGGCGCGCCTTCCTGGTGACCGGGGCGGCGGTGACCGGCGGCCTGGTGGTCGGCGCCGGCTATCTGTCGTCGATCGACATGACCGGCCTCGACGGCTTCGCCAACGCCGACGGCACCGTCGGCCTGAACGCCTGGATCCGCATCGCCGAGGACGGCACGATCACCTTCGCGGTGCCGCACATCGAGATGGGCCAGGGCATCTTCACCGCGCTGCCGATGCTGATCGCCGAGGAGCTGGAAATCCGGCTCGACGGCGGCAACATCCGGGTCGAGCATCCGGTCGACGAACTGCCGGTCTACGCCAATTATACGCTGGCCCTGGATATGCGGCCGGAGGAGGCGACCGGGCCGCTCTACTGGGCCGCCAAGAAGGTCTTCGGCATCTTCCCGCTGATTGTCACCGGCGGCAGCACCAGCGTCGTCGGGTCTTGGTGGCCGCTGCGGGTGGCCGGCGCCTCGGCGCGGCTGATGCTGGCCGAGGCGGCGGCCGATGTCTGGCAGGTTCCGGCCGGCGAATGCTTCGGCGAAGACGGCCATATCGTCCATCGCCCGACCGGCCGCCGCCTTGCCTATGGCGAGTTGGCGCGGGCCGCCTCCGCCAAGGCGCCGACGCCCAATCCGCCACTGAAGCCGGCCAGCGCGTTCAGGCTGATCGGCAAGCCGACGCCGCGGCTGGATGTCCCCGCCAAGGTGACCGGCGAGGCGATTTTCGGCATCGACGTCGCCCTGCCGGACATGGTCCATGCGGCGATCCGCCAGAGCCCGGTGTTCGGCGGCACGGTCCGGTCGATGGATGCCGGTGCGGTTCGGTCGATGCCCGGCGTGATCGAGGTGGTCGATCTGGGCGATGCCGTCGGCGTCGTCGCCGACAGCTACTGGCAGGCCAGCCGGGCGGTCGCGGCGCTGCCGGTCGAATTCGACGACAACGGCAACGCCGGCGGCGACTCCGCGCGCTTCCTCGCCGACATGCACCGGGCGCTGGACGCGACGGAGGCCCATGCCTTCCGCGACGACGGCGATGTGGACGAGATCCTGGCGGCATCCGACCGGGTGGTCGAGGCGACCTATGAGACGCCGCTGCTGGCCCATGCCTGCATGGAGCCGATGAACTGCACCGCGCTGTTCCGGGACGGCGAGGCGGAGCTCTGGATGGGTTCGCAATCGCCGCTGATCGCCCGCTGGGGCGCGCAGAGCGGGGCGAAGCTGGCCGGGACGGAGGCCGAGTCGGTCACCACCCATGTGCCGCTGACCGGCGGCGGCTTCGGCCGGCGGGCCGATGGCGATCTGGCGCGGCAGGCGGCGGCGCTGGCGGCGTCGGTGCCCGGCCGGCCGGTCAAGCTGATCTGGTCGCGCGAGGAGGACATCCGGCACGACACCTACCGCCCCCATGCGGTCAGCCGGTTCCGGGCGGCGCTGGGACTGGACGGCCTTCCCCTGGCCTGGGACAACCGGGTCGTGTCGCAGTCCCTGGACCGATCCTACGGCGACCGCAACCTGCCGGTCGGCGGCGGCAATCCCGCCAAGGACCATTTCTCGGTCGAGGGCGCGGTCGATCCGGCCTATGCGATTCCCCGCGCGCGCGTCGAGCTGGTCGACCATGCGACGCCGGTGCCGATCGGCTTCTGGCGCAGCGTCGGCCATTCCAACAGCGCCTTCTTCGTCGAGAGCTTCGTCGACGAATGCGCCCACGCCGCCGGCATCGACCCGCTGCTCTATCGCCGCGGCCTGCTGGCCGGCCGGCCGCGCCACCGCAAGGTGCTCGACATGCTGGCCGAGCGATCGCAATGGGGGCGGCCGCTGGCGCCCGGGCGCGGCCGTGGCGTCGCGCTGCACACCGCGTTCCGGACCATCGTCGGCGAGGTGGCCGAGGTCACCGTCGGCGTTGACGGTGCGCTGTCCGTCGACCGGGTGGTCTGCGTCGTGGATTGCGGCACCGTGATCAATCCGGACACGGTCGAGGCGCAGATGGAGGGGGCGATCCTGTTCGGCCTGACCGCGGCGCTCCATGGCGAGATCACCATCGAGGAGGGCCGCGTCGCGCAGTCCAATTTCTACGACTACAGGATGCTGGGCCTGGCCGACGCGCCGGCGATCGAGACCCATATCGTGCCGAGCGGCGAGCCGCCCGGCGGCATCGGCGAGCCGGGCCTGCCGCCGGCGCTCCCGGCCCTGGCCAACGCCATCTTCGCCGCCACCGGCCAGCGCCTGCGGGCGCTGCCGATCTCGAAATCGGCGCTCAGGGTGGCGTGACCCGGCCGGCCTTCGGTTCGGACGTGCGAATCGAAAGAGGGTCGGGGCCCGTTTCCGGACCCCGGCCCCTTCACGCCGTCTCCTTCTTCTGGCGCGGCTTGATGCGGACCAGATCGTCCAGCACCCCGTCCATGCCGGTGCCGACAATCACGTTGCCAACCTTCTCCGACACCTTCTCGAGCGCCCGAAATCGGGAGTCCCGTCGGGGCCGGTTTGGCGGCAGTATGGCCGACGGAGAGTGGGGCGCCTCTCCGGCGGACAGGCACTATCGGAGTGGCAGGCGGTGACCGGCAGCATTTTCGAAACCGATCTGGATCGCAACTCGGCGAACTACGTGCCGCTGTCGCCGCTGTCCTTCCTGGCGCGTACCGCCGCCGTCTTCCCCGACCGGCTGGCGGTGATCCACGGGCCGCTGCGCCGTACATGGCGCGGGACCTACGCCCGCTGCCGGCGCCTCGCCTCGGCCCTGGAGCGGCACGGCATCGGCCCGGGCGACACCGTGGCGGTGCTGGCGGCGAACACGCCGGAGCTGCTGGAGGCGCATTTCGGCGTGCCGATGGCCGGCGCCGTGTTGAATGCCCTCAACACCCGCCTCGACGCGGCGACCGTCGCCTTCATCCTGGAGCATGGCGAGGCCAAGGCGCTGATCACCGACCGCGAGTTCTCGGCCACCGTCGCCGCCGCCCTGGCCCAGCTCGAACGCAAGCCGCTGGTGATCGACATCGACGACCCGCAGGGAAGCGGCGGCGATCTGCTCGGCGAGGCCGATTACGAGGCGTTCCTGGAGACCGGCGAACCGGACCACGACTGGTCGCTGCCGGCGGACGAATGGCAGGCGATCGCCCTCAACTACACCTCGGGCACCACCGGCAACCCCAAGGGCGTCGTCTACCACCATCGCGGCGCCTATCTGAACGCCGTCGGCAACACCATGGTCTGGGCCATGGGACACCACCCGACCTATCTGTGGACGCTGCCGATGTTCCACTGCAACGGCTGGTGCTTCCCGTGGACGATCACCGCCCTGGCCGGCACCCATGTCTGCCTGCGCCGGGTCGAGGCCAAGGCGATCTATGACGCGCTGGCCGACCACAAGGTCAGCCACCTCTGCGGCGCGCCGATCGTCATGGGCCTGCTGCTGAACGCGCCCGAGGCCGAGCGCCGCCGGTTCGACCACAAGGTCAGCATGATGACCGCCGCCTCGGCGCCGCCGGCCGCGGTACTGGAGGGCATGGCAGGGCTCGGCTTCGACGTGACCCATGTCTACGGGCTGACCGAGGTCTACGGCCCGGCCGTCGTCTGTGCCTGGCACGACGAGTGGAGCGCCCTGCCGGCGGAGTAACAGGCGGGCTTGAAGGCGCGCCAGGGTGTCGCCTACCCGGTCCAGGAG
>JABDIP010000437.1 GCA_013003675.1 Inquilinus sp. | reverse complement strand
GTATCACCTACCGACGCCGCGGGTCGAGGCCGGCCTGCGGTTGCGCGGGCTGGCGACGGCGGCGGCGGATGTCTCGGACGGTCTGGTTCAAGATCTCGGGCACATCTGCGCGGCGTCCGGGGTCGGTGCCCGGCTGCGGGCGGATCGGGTGCCGTTGTCGACCGCCGCCCGGCTGGCGGTGGCGGCTGACCGGTCGCTCGCCGCGGTGGCACTCGCCGGCGGCGATGACTACGAACTGGTCTTCACCGTGCCGCGCGCCCGGTCGGCCGAGGTGGAGTCGGTCGCAGCCGGGCTCGACCTGCCGCTGACGGAGATCGGCGAAATCGTTGCCGGCGCCGGGATCGAAGTCGTCGATGCCGATGGCAGGCCTGTCGAACTGACGGCCGGGTGGCGACACTTTTAAATATATTTGAGGTTGTTGCGAAGAACAGTTCTGCACGTCATTCACAGACTATTCACCGTGTGTGGGTTATTACTGTGGCGTCCATCACAAAACCAGGCCAGGAAGGCCATGAAGAAGCTGGTCGTCATTCTGCTCGTCCTCCTTCTGCTCGGCGGTGCCGGTGCCGGCGGGTGGTATTTCTTCGTGCGGCCGGCCGACGACGCCGAGCCGGTGGCCGAGGTGGTGTTGCCGCCGCCACCGCCGGTCTATGTGCGCTTCAACCCGGTGCAATTACCGCTGATCGGCGATAGCGGGATCGATCAGGTGATCGACATCATCGTCGCCCTGGAAGTCGCCGACACGGAGGCAGGCGACCGGGTGATCGCGATGGCGCCACGGATCAACGATGCGATCCTGCAGGATCTCTATGGCGTGCTGCACACCCGTCGCATCATGCGGGGCGGCGTCGTCGACGTGACGGCGATCAAGCGCCGCATCGTTTCGGTTGCCCAGGGGATCATGGGCGAGGGCGTCGTCATCGATGCGCTGGTGCAGGGAGTGACGCAGCACCCGCTCTGACAGCCCCCCAGCCGCCAACGACCGATTGCACCGACACAACTCGGCGTTTGAACCCCGCCGCCGCTGCCCTATTGTCCGGGGCAATGACCGCACCCCAGATCCAGGATATCGGCCGCGCCGCGCAGGGCGCCGATCCGACCCGGCGCAACGTGCTGTTGCTCGCCCTGTGCCAGGCGCTCGGCATCAGCGGCATGAGCATCATCGTCACGATTTCCGCCCTGGTCGGCTACAGCCTGGCGACCGACAAGACGCTGGCGACACTGCCGCTCGCCCTGCAGTTCACCGCGACGATGGCGTCGACCGTGCCGGCCTCGATGCTGATGGGGCGGATCGGCCGGCGCGCGGGGTTCTCGGTGGGCACTCTATTCGGCATCGGCGGCGGCGCGGTCGCCGCCTATGCGGTGTTCGAGGCCAGCTTCGTCCTGTTCATCGTCGGCTCGATGCTGATCGGCACCTATCAGTCCTTCGTCCAGTACTATCGGTTCGCCGCCGCCGACACCGCCAGCGAGAGGTTTCGCCCGCGCGCGATCAGCTTGGTGCTGGCCGGCGGGGTGATCGCCGCGGTGGTCGGGCCGGAATTGGCGAAGTGGAGCCGCGAGCTTTTCCTGCCGATTTATTTCGCCGGTTGCTACGTCGTCATTATCGCCCTGGCGACGACGGCCCTGGTCCTGCTGCAGTTCATTGAAATCCCGCGGCTGACCGCCGAGCAGCGGCGCACCACCGGCCGCCCGGCGCTGGCCATTCTGCGCCAGCCGAAGACGATCGCGGCGATCCTTTCCGCCGCCACCGCCTATGCGGTGATGTCTCTGGTGATGACGGCGACGCCGCTGGCGATGGTGGCCTGCGGCTTCGCCTTCAACGACGCCGCCTTCGTCATCCAATGGCACTCGCTGGCGATGTTCGCGCCCAGTTTCTTCACCGGCTCGCTGGTCCAGCGCTTCGGCGCGGTCAACATCATCCTGACCGGTGCCGTGTTGAACGTGGCCTGCCTGGCGATCAACCTTTCCGGCGTGGAATTCATCCAGTTCTGGAGCGCCCTGGTGCTGCTCGGCCTGGGCTGGAACTTCATGTTCGTTGGCGGCACCACGTTGCTGACCGAGGTGCATAGCCCCGCGGAGCGCGCCAAGACCCAGGCGATGAACGATTTCATCGTCTTTACCGGCGTCGCGGTCGCCGCCTTCTCGTCGGGGGCACTGCACACCCATCTGGGATGGGCCGCCGTGAACGTCGCCATGGCGGTGCCGTTGACGGTCGCGCTGGCGGCGGTGCTCCGGCTCAAATTCTCGCCGCCCGCCGCCGCCGCCTGACAGATACTGCAGCGTCAAGTCGACCTCGTGGTTGCCATGGGGAATCGGTTCTGGCATTTTGCGGCGCCTTTCTGGCAGCCCCCGGCCGCTCTATTCGAGCCCGGCCGACGCGGCTTAACGGATTCAGGGGAACATCTTCATGTCAGCGATACTGGTCTTCGCGCTCGTCTGCGGCCTGGTGGCCGTCGGCTACGGTGTCTGGGCGTCCCGGTCGGTCCTGTCCGCCGACCCCGGCAATGAACGCATGCAGGAGATCGCTGCTGCCGTGCAGGAGGGCGCGCGCGCCTATCTCAATCGTCAGTATCTGACGATCGCCGTTGTTGGCGTCGTGATCTTCGTCATCGTCTCCTACCTGCTGGGGCTGGCGGTCGGCGTCGGCTTCCTGCTCGGCGCGCTGCTGTCCGGCGCGACAGGCTATATCGGCATGAACATCTCGGTCCGTTCCAACGTCCGTACCGCCGAGGCGGCCCGCAAGGGGCTGGAACAGGGCCTCGCCATCGCCTTTCGCGGCGGCGCGGTCACCGGCATGCTGGTTGCCGGCCTGGCCCTGATCGGCGTTGCCGGCTACTACGCCGGACTGCTCGCCTGGGGCGCCGAGGGCCGAACGATCGTCGACGGGCTGGTCGCGCTCGGTTTCGGCGGCTCGCTGATCTCGATCTTCGCGCGTCTCGGCGGCGGCATCTTCACCAAGGGTGCGGATGTCGGCGCCGATCTGGTCGGCAAGGTCGAGGCGGGCATTCCCGAGGACGACCCGCGCAACCCGGCCGTCATCGCCGACAATGTCGGCGACAATGTCGGCGATTGCGCCGGCATGGCCGCCGATCTCTTCGAGACCTATGCGGTGACCGTCGTCGCCACCATGGTGCTGGCATCGATCTTCTTCGCCGGCAGCGCCGTCGTCGATTCGGTCATGCTCTATCCGCTGGCGATCGGCGGCGTCTGCATCCTGGCCTCGGTGGCCGGCACGTTCTTCGTCAAGCTGGGCGCCAGCCAGAACATCATGGGCGCGCTCTACCGCGGCTTCATCGCCTCGGCGGTGCTGTCGCTGGTGGGCATCGCGGCGGTCACCGCCTGGGTGCTCGGCTTCGGCACCGAATTCACCGCGCCGAACGGCACCTTCACCGGCCTGTCGTTGTTCCTCTGCGCGGTGGTCGGCCTGATCGTCACCGGCCTGCTGATCTGGGTCACCGAATACTACACCGGCACCGACTACCGGCCGGTCCGCTCGGTCGCCCAGGCATCGACCACCGGTCACGGCACCAACGTGATCCAGGGCCTGGCGGTATCGATGGAGGCGACGGCGGTGCCGGCGCTGATCATCTGTGCGGCGATCATCGTCACCCACACGCTGGCCGGGCTGTTCGGTATCGCCATCGCGGTGACCGCCATGCTGGCGCTGGCCGGCATGGTGGTGGCGCTCGACGCCTATGGACCGATCACCGACAACGCCGGCGGGATCGCCGAGATGGCCAATCTGGAGCCGGAAGTGCGCAAGACCACCGACGCCCTCGATGCGGTCGGCAACACCACGAAGGCGGTCACCAAGGGTTACGCGATCGGCTCCGCCGGCCTCGGCGCCCTGGTGCTGTTCGCCGCCTATACCTCCGACCTGAACTTCTTCATCGCCGACCCGGCCAGCTTCCCCTACTTCGCCGGCATCGATTTGGACTTCTCGCTTTCCAACCCCTACGTCGTCGTCGGTCTGCTGATCGGTGGCCTGTTGCCCTATCTGTTCGGGGCGATGGGCATGACAGCCGTCGGCCGCGCCGCCGGCTCGGTGGTCGAAGAGGTGCGTCGCCAATTCCGCGAGATGAAGGGCATCATGGAAGGCACCACCAAGCCGGATTACAGCCGGGCGGTCGACCTGCTGACCAAGGCCGCCATCAAGGAGATGGTGATCCCGTCGATGCTGCCGGTGCTGGCGCCGGTGGTCGTCTATTTCGTGGTCTATGCCATCGCCGACAAGTCCGCGGCGTTCTCCGCGCTCGGCGCGATGCTGCTCGGCGTCATCGTCACCGGCCTGTTCGTCGCCATCTCGATGACGGCGGGCGGCGGCGCCTGGGACAATGCCAAGAAATTCATCGAGGACGGCAATCACGGCGGCAAGGGCTCGGAGGCCCACAAGGCCGCGGTGACCGGCGATACCGTCGGCGATCCGTACAAGGATACCGCCGGACCGGCGGTCAACCCGATGATCAAGATCACCAACATCGTCGCGCTGCTGCTGTTGGCCATCCTGGCCCATTAGCCCGCACTTCTCACCATGGTGAGAAGTGCGGGTCAGAGCCTGATCTGGCCTCGGCGACGACGGCCGCCTGAGATCAACCCCCGGAACCGCAACTCCCGGGGGTTTGTTTCTGCCGGCACGGCAACCAGTCGGGAAAGCTGATCTTAAGGTCTCGACCCTAACACTCCGCCGGCTTGGTCGCAGTAGGCCGCGCAGTGCAAAGGTTGCCGTCCGTGTTGAGAATCGCCGAAGCCAAGAGCGCCGACGCTGCCCACCGGCTAGGGCCCTCCGCATTCGTGCTTCCCGCCTTTGCGCTGACCCTCTTTCTCAGCGCGCTGCTCCTGTTCTGGGTGCAGCCGATGTTCACCAAGATGGTGCTACCGATGCTCGGCGGCACACCGGCGGTGTGGAACACGGCAATGCTGTTCTTCCAGGCAGCGCTGCTCTGCGGCTATGCCTATGCGCATTTGACCTCTCGGCTGTTCGCCCTTCGCTCCCAGGTCGTTGTGCATGCGTCGATCGTCGGGGCGGCGTTCCTGCTGTTGCCGATTTCGGCCGCCGCCGGCTGGACTCCGCCAATCGACGACACGCCGGTCTTCTGGTTGATCGGCCTGATGGCGGTGTCGCTCGGGCTGCCCTTCTTTGTCGTGTCGGCGACGGCGCCGCTGCTGCAGCGCTGGTTTTCCCATACCGGGCATCGGACGGCGGGCGATCCCTACTATCTGTACGGGGCCAGCAATGTTGGCAGCATCCTGGCATTGCTGAGCTATCCGGTCGTCTTCGAGCCGACGCTGACCGTCGCCAGGCAATCGGAACTCTGGGCCGGGGGCTACGGTCTGCTGTCCGCTTTGGTCCTGATCTCCGCCGGCCTCATGTTGTGGGGCCGCAAGTCCGCCCGGGCTCGCGCCGCCGAGGTGACGAGCGCCGTGCCGGCCGAACTGGCGCGGCCGGAAGTGAACTGGCCGATCCGCCTGCGCTGGACGGCGTTGGCCTTCGTCCCATCGAGCCTGATGCTCGGCCTGACAGCCTTCGTCACCACCGACGTCGCCGCGGTGCCTCTGTTCTGGGTCGTTCCGCTGGCGCTCTATCTTTTCACCTTTGTCCTGACGTTCGCCCGCGTGCAACCGCTGAAGCACGCCTGGATGCTCGATATCCAGACGGTCCTGGTGCTGATGACGGCGGTATTGTTCGCCGCCCAGCTTCCGTTGGTGCTGCTGAGCACCCTTCATGTCGCGACCTTCTTCGTCTGTGCCATGGTCTGTCATGGCGAGCTGTGGCGGGTGCGGCCCGGCACGCGCCATTTGACCGAGTTCTACCTGTGGATGTCCTTCGGCGGCATGCTCGGCGGCGTCTTCAACGCGATCCTGGCGCCGATATTCTTCAACGCCGTGCTCGAATATCCGATTGCGCTGGTCCTCGCCTGTCTGCTTCGCCCCTGGAGCAGCCTGGGCTTGCGGTGGCCGAGCCGGGTCGCGGTCGCGACCGTCATCGCGCCGACCCTGGTTGCGGTGCCTGTCGTGGCCATCGTCGATCTCGTCGACATCGAGCTGCGGCTGCTGCTGGCGATTGCGGTCGTAGCCATCCTGGTTGCCGTCACGCTCGCGCAAAGGCGCCAGCCGCTCGCCTATGCCGCGGGCGTCGCGGTCGTGCTCGGGGCGATGGCCTTGTCGATCGCAGGCGACGGCACGGTGATTTCCCGCGAGCGCAGCTTTTTCGGGGTCTACACGGTCGTGACCTTGGATGAAGACCGTTTCCTGGGGCTGATCAACGGCACCACTGTCCATGGGGCGCAACATGTCGATCCGGCCAGGCGCGGGGAGCCCTTGACCTACTACCATCGGGATGGGCCAGTGGGTCAGGTCTTCGAGGCACTGGGCGGCGTAGGGCGTCCGGCGAGCGTCGGCGTGGTCGGCCTGGGCGTCGGCGCCATCGCCTGCTATCGGATCGACGGGCAGGACTGGGTGTATTACGAGATCGATCCGGCGGTGACCGCGCTGGCACGCGATACCCGCTATTTCGACTTCCTTGCCAGATGCGCGCCCGACGTGCCGGTCGTCCATGGAGACGCGCGGCTGTCGCTCAAGGCCGAGCCGAACGGCCGGTTCGATATATTGATACTCGACGCCTTCGCGTCCGACGCCATCCCGGTCCACCTTGTGACCCGGGAGGCGGTTGCCCTCTACCTCGACAAGTTGACACCGGACGGACTGCTGCTGTTCCACATCAGCAACCGCAGCATAGAGTTGGAGCCGATGCTGGCCAGCCTGATGCGCGATGCCGGTCTCGAGGCTCGTATTCAGACGCACCGGCCGAGCGATGAGAGCCGGGCGGATTATGCCGTGCCGTCGGAATGGGTCGTCGCCGCGCGGACCGCCGACGCGCTGGCCACGGTCGATGAAGGGGCCGGCTGGCGCGAATTGACTTCATCGGAGGACATGCGTCCCTGGACCGACGACTACTCGCACATTCTCGGCTTGATCAAGTGGTAGGGGTCGGGCCGCGCCGGCCTATCGTTGGGACTGGGCGCCGTTGTTGAAGCGGCCGAAATTGCCGATCAGCTGCTCCAGCACCGTCAGCCGCCGGCCGAGGGTCGGCGTCTCGCGCTCGACCAGTTCGACCGGCAGGCCATCTTCCAGGCCGAGCTCCTCGATCCGGCGAACCACGCCGTATTCGGAGAACTCGACCAGCACGACCCGCCGCTCGACGATCTCCGGATCGAAGAACGCGGTCTTCTCGGTACGCTGCCCGAAATAGTACCAGACCTTCGGATCGAACGTGGACACGGTGCTCGGCGATCCGAACAGCGAGGCGACGTCATTGACCGTGCTGCGCCCGACCGCGACCTGCTCGAGCCTGGTATCGTCGATCAGGTTGCCGCGCGTGGCCACGACCGGCGAGCACGCGGCGACTGCGGCGACAAGGGCGATGAGCCCGAGCGTACGGCCTATGGTGTTCCGGTCCATGCGGTCTTCCGATGCGGTTGTCGTCAGCGCCGGCGTGCCGGAGATTGACGAAACCCGATGTCCATTCTATGTCGCGGGGCGACCATCATCTATACAGCGTCGGCGCTGTCAACGAAAGCGACGCAATCGTGTCGGAATGGCTCCCGGGGGCATCGGTTCGTGAAATTCCCATTCTCTCGCCGGCAATCGGCACCGGCCGCCCATGTCAGGCTCTACCTTTCCTTGGTGGACCAGTCGCGTGAGCCGGCGTTCTTCGAGCGACTCGGCGTTCCGGATACCGTGGACGGGCGGTTCGACATGATCGTGCTGCACGTGTTTCTGCTGCTCGACCGTCTGCGGGGTCACGGAGAGCGCGCCGAATTGCTGGCCCAGGCCCTATTCGATCACATGTTCTCCGATATGGACCAGAACCTGCGCGAGATGGGTGTCGGCGACCTGAGCGTCGGCAAGAAGGTGAAGGCGATGGGCGAAGCCTTCTATGGCCGCGCGGCCGCCTACCGGACGGGGCTCGAGGAGGCAGGGGACGGCGCCCTGATGGAGGCGTTGCGACGGAACCTGTTTCGCAAGGCCGACCCGCAACCTGCTGTACTCGCGGCGATGGTGGGCTATCTGCGGCGCGAATCCACGGCGCTGGCGGCGCGGCCGTTGGAGGGTTTTCTTGCCGGCGTCGTCGTCTTCGGGCCGCCGCCTTCGGTTCCCGCGGCGACGATGGCAGGCTGAACGAAGGATGCGTTTGCGATGACTGGCGATACGCCCGAATTCAGCCGTGTGGTCGGCCTCGACGAGATCGGCGACCGACCGTTGATCCGATCGATCGAGGCCGAGGCCGGCGAGCGGGAGGCACTGGCCCGCAGGTTCGGTCTGCAATCGCTCGACCGGCTGCGTGCAAAATTGACCCTGGCCCCGCTGCGCCACGGCGATGTCATCGTCGTGGAGGGGACGTTGGTGGCGGAAGCGGTACAAACCTGCGTCGTCACGCTCGGCCCGGTGCCGGTCCGGATCGAGGAAGATTTCTCGGTCAGGCTCGCACCGGCCGATGAAGCGAGGCCGGCGGTCGAGGTCGATCCGGAGGTCGATGAGCCCGAGCCCTTGGACGGCGAGTCTATCGATATCGGCGAGATCGTCGCGCAGCATTTCGCTCTGGCTCTTCCCCCCTATCCGCGCGCCGAGGGCGTCCAATTCGACGGGGCCGGGGTGGGGTCGGAGGAACCGACGGTTGCAGGGCCTTTCGCCGCGCTGGAGCGTCTCAAGCGGCGATAGCGCCGAATGGCGATATCGCTCTGACGCGGTCTTCGCGCTTGCCCCGACGAGGCATTTCCAGTATGACACCGCGCCATCGGGCGGCTTGGCGAGAGCCGCCCTTTTTGATCATGCGAGAATCGATATCATGGCCGTTCCAAAAAGAAAAACGTCGAAGTCCAGGCGCGACATGCGTCGTTCGCATCATAGTCTGGCCGTTGGCGCCCATGCCGAGTGCCCGAATTGCGGCGAGCTGAAGCGCCCGCACCATGTCTGCGCGGCATGCGGTCACTACGACGGCCGTGAGGTCGTGGAAGCCGCGGCCGAAGCCTGAGCGCAGCCGGACTGGCGACCGCTAGATGACCGCGAATGCGGCAACCGGGGCGATGACGATCGCCCTGGATGGCATGGGCGGCGATCAAGCGCCGGAGATGGTCGTTCTCGGCGCCGAAATCGCGCGCACCCGCCATCCCGAAGCCCGGTTTCTGATCTTCGGCGACGAGGCGCGGCTGGCGCCGCTGATGGCGGACCACCCGAGACTGGCCGCGGCGACCGAGATCCGCCACACCAGCGAGTTCGTCACCAGCGATGCGAAACCGTCGCAGGCACTGCGCGGCGGTCGGCTGTCGAGCATGCGGCTGTCGATCAACGCGGTTGCCGAGGGCGAGGCGCAATTCGTCGTATCCGCCGGCAACACCGGCGCGCTCATGGCGATGGCTAAGATCGTCCTGAAGACCCTGCCCGGCATCGACCGGCCGGCCATCGCCTCGTTCTTTCCGACCTTGCGCAGCGAGAGCGTCATGCTCGACCTCGGCGCCAACATCGAGTGCCGGCCCGAGCATCTGGTTCAATTCGCCGTGATGGGGGCGGTCTTCGCCAAGTCCGTGTTAAGTTTGGAGGAGCCGACCATCGGCATCCTCAATGTCGGCGCCGAGGCCTTGAAGGGCAACGACGTGGTCAAGTAGGCGGCGGCTCAGTTGCAGGAGCTGAAATTGCCCGGGCGGTTCCACGGTTTCGTCGAAGGGGACGATATCCCGACAGGTACGGTCGACGTGGTCGTGACCGACGGGTTCACCGGCAACATCGCGTTGAAGACCGCGGAAGGGACGGTGAAGCTCTATGCCGAATTCATGCGCCGATCGATCAAATCGTCGCTGCGTGCCCGAATCGGCTATCTGTTGGCCCGCAACGCATTCCAGACGTTGCGCGACCGGACCGATCCGCGGAAATACAACGGGGCGATGTTCCTCGGCCTTGGCGGTATCTGCGTCAAGAGCCATGGCGGTACCGACGCCTTCGGCTTCTCCAACGCCATCGAGGCCGGGATCGACCTTGTCGCGCACGGGTTTAATGAAAAAGTAAAAGAAGGTTTGCAAGGCTTTAACCAAGAGAGCCTGGCGGGGGCGTCGCCGGACAGCGGAGCGGACAGCTAGATGAATTTGGTCAGATCGCGGATCGTCGGGACCGGCGCCTATCTGCCGGCCCGCGTGGTGACCAATGACGAACTGGCCGTCCAGGTCGACACCTCCGACGAGTGGATCGTGCAGCGAACCGGCATCCGCAAACGCCACTTCGCCGCCAAGGACGAGAAGACCTCCGACCTCGCCATCCGGGCCGCGCAGGCGGCGCTGGAGAGTGCCGGGCTGCAAGGTAGTGACATCGACCTGATCGTCCTGGCCACGGCCACCCCGGACCAGACCTTTCCGGCCACCGCCACCCGCGTCCAGGCGGCTCTCGGCATGGAGGTCGGCATCGCCTTCGACGTGCAGGCCGTTTGCTCGGGCTTCATCTACGCGCTCGCCGTCGCGGACAACTTCGTTCGCGTTGGCCAGGCCCGCAAGGCCCTGGTGATCGGCGCCGAGACGTTCTCGCGCATTCTCGATTGGGAAGACCGCGGCACCTGCGTGCTGTTCGGCGACGGCGCCGGAGCGGTCGTGCTCTCGGCCGAACAGGGGGACGGCACCAGCGCGGATCACGGCGTGCTGACGACGCACCTGCACTCGGACGGACGCCATCACGACCTGCTCTATGTCGATGGCGGCGTCTCCTCGACCCGCACCGTCGGCCATGTGCGGATGGCCGGGCGCGAGGTGTTCAAGCATGCGGTGGTGCGGCTGGCCGAAGTGGTCGACGAGGCGCTCGAGGCGACCGGCATCAGCCCGGCCGATATCGACTGGCTGGTCCCGCACCAGGCCAACAAGCGGATCATCGACGCGATGGGCAAGAAGCTCGACCTCGATCCCAATCGCGTGGTGATGACGGTCGACCAGCATGCCAACACGTCGGCGGCGTCGGTGCCGCTGGCCCTCGATGTCGCCGTGCGCGACGGCCGCATTCAGCCCGGACACCTGGTGCTGATGGAGGCGATGGGCGGCGGCTTCACCTGGGCGTCCGCCCTGGTCCGTTGGTAGGATTCCGGGACGAAAACCGAGTCGACTTCAAGGCCCGCCTGCAACTCTATGGAATTGACGGCATATTCGCCGCGAAGTACCGTTCCGGTTACAGGATGCGGGGACGGGAAAAATGGCCGACACAACGGTAACGCGCGCTCACCTTAGCGAAGCCGTCTACAAGGAAGTGGGATTGTCGCGAAACGAGTCGGCGGACCTCGTTGAGATGGTACTCGAAGAAATCTCCGATGCGCTGGAGCGCGACGAGATGGTGAAGATCTCGTCCTTCGGCAGTTTCGGTGTGCGGCAAAAGGGCGAACGCACCGGGCGCAACCCGAAAACCGGCGAGGAAGTGCCGATCTTGCCGCGACGCGTGCTGGTCTTCCGCGCGTCGCACGTGCTCAAGGATCGTCTCAACGCCGGAATGAGCCGCCAGAAGGGCGCGGCCTGAGCATGTCCCGACCGGTCGAGGCCGGGGCCGGCACGCGCGAACCGGGCAAGGCGGCCGGGGCCTATCGCACGATCAGCGAGGTCTCCGACGAGTTGTCCGTGCCGCAGCACGTGCTCCGTTTCTGGGAGACGAAATTCACCCAGGTCCGGCCGTTGAAGCGGGGCGGCGGGCGGCGTTACTACCGGCCGGAGGATGTCGATCTCCTGCGCCGGATCCAGAAGCTGCTCTATGAGGATGGCTACACCATCAAGGGCGTGCAGCGCCTGTTGCGCGAGGGCGGGCGCTCGCATGCGGCGCCGCGCCATGCCCTGTTATCCGCGGCCGCCCAGCGGGCCGGTGCCCCGGGACAGCCGAGTGCCGAGGCCTTGCCGGCGCCGTTGCGCGCGGAGTTACAGGCCTTGTTGAGCGAGTTGAAGCAGTTGAAGGCAGCCCTGCTTAACGAAGGCTAGGCCGGGCGCGCCGTCGTTGCCTGCCCGACGGGCCCGGCGTATAGTCCGCGCGCCCCGGCCGGGGTGGAATCGTCGAATGTCGGAGCGTGGCGCAGTCTGGTAGCGCACTTGTCTGGGGGACAAGGGGTCGTGGGTTCGAATCCCGCCGCTCCGACCAATCTTCTCGATGCAAGGGAGTTGTGGGCCGGATACCGGGCAACCGGTGCCGCAGCCACTCGCGGCACCATCCACCTG
>JABDIP010000409.1 GCA_013003675.1 Inquilinus sp. | reverse complement strand
CCATTCCGCCGAACGCTCGACGCTCGACGCCATCGAGGTGTCAGGGCGGCCGATCGCGATCACCCACGCCAATCCGGCCTTCTGGCATCCGGCCAAGCGCAACAAGTCCGACGATGTGCTCAGGGCGTTGTCCGACTCCGGCGGCATGATCGGATTCTCACTCTATCCCCACCATCTCAAGGGCGGCGCCGACTGCACGCTTGCGAGCTTCTGCGGCATGGTCGCCCGTGCCGCCGAACTGGTCGGCGTCGATCATCTCGGTATCGGCTCCGATCTGTGCCAGAATCAGCCGGACAGCGTGGTCGAGTGGATGCGGGTCGGCCGCTGGACCAAGACCATCGACTATGGCGAGGGTTCCAAGGACAACGCCGGATTCCCGCCGCAGCCGGACTGGTTCCGCGACAACCGCGACTTTCCCAACATTGCCGGCGGTCTGCGCGACACCGGCTTTTCCGAGCAAGAGGTCGCGAAGATCCTCGGAGAAAACTGGCTGACCTTCTTCGAGGGCAGCTTCATTCGAAAAGAACAGCAGGCCAACAAAACGAATGCATGCCCGCAACCCGCGGCGTGACGTGGACGCCTGTCGAACAGGGAGTAGATCACCATGACGGATTTACCAGCGGGTCCGGGACTCCGCGCCAGTGGATTTGAAGGCGTCAATATCCCGATTTTCGCGATCACCGGCGGGTTCATCGCGCTTTTCTGCCTGCTCGCGCTGGTCGGCCTCGAAACGCTGCAAGCGATCGTCGACACGAGCTTCGCCTGGTCGGCGAGGTTCTTCGGCCTCTACTGGCAGTTGCTGTTGCTGGCGACGTTCCTGATCGGCCTGCTGATCGCGGTGCTGCCCGGCGGCAAGGCCATCCTCGGCGGACTCGCGAAGCCTGAATTCACGGTCTTCCAGTGGGGCTCGATGATCATGTGCACCCTGTTGGCCGGGGGCGGCGTATTCTGGGCAGCCGGCGAGCCCATGGCGCATTTCGTGTCGCCGCCACCCTATTTCGGCGTCGAAGGCAGCACCGCCGAAGCGACCTATCCGGCCCTGGCGCAATCCTTCATGCATTGGGGTTTCCTCGCCTGGGCGATCCTCGGCAGCCTGACCACGGTCATGCTGATGCACTACCACTACGACAAGGGCCTGCCGCTGGCACCGCGCACCCTGCTCTATCCGGTCTTCGGCGACCGGGCGATCAACGGGCCGATCGGCTCGATCGCCGATGCCGCCTGCATCATCGCCGTGGTGGCCGGTACGGTCGGACCGGTCGGTTTCCTCGGCCTCCAGGTCAGTTATGGCCTCAGTGCCCTGTTCGGCATCCCCGACGGCTTTGCCACCCAGGCCGTCGTCATCGCCGGGCTGGTCGCCCTCTACACGATCTCGGCGATCACCGGCATCAACAAGGGCATCCAAATTTTGAGCCGGGTCAATATCGTCCTGGCCTTTGTCCTGCTCGCCTTCATGCTGGTGGCCGGTCCGACCCTGTTCATCTTCAAGGGGTTCTTTGCCGGGCTCGGCACCTATCTCGGCAATTTCTTCCAGATGGCGCTGTATCGCGGAGAGTCGGGGCTGTTCGGCGATGCCGGCTGGCTCGGCTGGTGGACCGTGTTCTTCTGGGGCTGGTTCCTGGGCTACGGGCCGCTGATGGCGATGTTCATCGCCCGGGTGTCCCGCGGCCGGTCGATCCGCTCGATCGTGATCATGCTGTCGCTCGTCGCGCCGCTGGTGACCAATTTCTGGTTCACCATCGTCGGCGGCTCGGGCCTGGCCTTCGAACTCGACAATCCGGGCACGATCTCCGCCGCTTTCGAAGGCTTCAACCTGCCGGCGGCGTTGCTCGCCATTACCCAGTCGCTGCCGATCGGCTTCCTGATCTCGTTCCTGTTCCTGGTGCTGACCACGGTGTTCGTGGCCACCACCGGCGATTCGATGACCTATGTCATCTCCGTTGCCATGTCGAGCAACGACAATCCCTCGACCCCGGTGCGGGTGTTCTGGGGCGTGGCGATGGGGGCGATGGCGTTGATCCTGATCTCCGTCGGCTCGGGCGGGGTGTCGAAGCTGCAGTCCTTCATCGTGGTGACGGCGGTTCCGGTATCGCTGATACTGTTGCCGTCGATCTGGGACGCGCTCCGCATCACGCTTGCCCTCGGCAGGGAGCGGGCGACGGCCTCCTAGCGGGCGGACATGGATGGGACGGGGAAGTGGTTCCGGTGAACGGCTTCCCCGGCCATCGCCGAGCCGCGATTTGGCTGCCCGATGTGCAACTGGATATCGCCCGGCCGGGAGCTGAGTGATGAATGAATGCGCCAAGGACCACCTCACCGTGCCGCTGCGCGATCCGGCCGTAGTGATGCGGCTTGCGCGTCTGGGTTCGTTTCACCAATGCCGCCTGTCGTTCATGCGCACGCTCCTGCGGCGGATGAAGCGCGATAGCTGGACCTTCGAACGCCCGGTCTTCGAGATCGACGAAAAGGGCGTCGGCATCGCGGTCTATTCCGCTTGCGGACCGGAGCGGACCTACAGCTTGGTCTGCTTCGGCCATGACCTGCCGCCCGAGCACCGCTCCGACCGGGTCATCGCCCACGCCTGGGACTCGACCTTCACGCTATTCGACGGCGCACCCACGCCTGCCGACATCGAACGCCTCCACTGGAACGTGCCGAAACAGGAGGCCGGGCGAATCAGCAACCGCGAAATCAGCATCTCGCGCGCCAACCGGTCGGTCCGTCTGTTCGAGCATGTCGTCGACAGCCTCGCTGCGGGCCGTCAACCCGATCGTGATCAGATCGAGGCGGTCGGCTATCTGATGCGGACCACGGCCGTCTACGGCTCGGGCAAGTTCGGTGCCGCCGACCGTGAGGCAATCGCGGACCGGCCGGAATTTGCCGCCCCGTTTCAGGCAGAGATGCTCTCCGTCTTCCTGACCCGGGCCTTCACTATCGATCTGGTCGAGCACTTGGCACGCGCGCGTGCGCCGGAAACCGCGGTCCGCGTCGACCAGGCCCTGCGCCGCCGCTTCAGCGTCGGCAACTCGACCGGGCTCGGCCTTGCGCCTTTCATAGTCAACCACCCGGTGCTGCTCAACAACTGGATCGCGGCGCGCGAAGAAGCACTTGCCCGCGTCCGGTCCCTGCCCCGCGCCGCAGCTGAGAAGGCCCTCACCTTCGGCGCAATGCTGGCCCGCGCCCGCATCAGTGCCGAGGAGTGGCGCTCGGAGCACTCGCTCCAGATTCAGAAGCTCATCATGCTCAGAGCCGACCTGGCACGCCTGCAGGTGCACATCGCCAACGGCGCGCTTGATGGGGAGGCTCCGTGGGACCGGCTCTATGGCTGGGCCGAGGCGAACCTCTCGATCGAGGGACAGGAGCAATTGGTCTCGCTGATGCTGGAGCCCTACGACGAGCTCGTCGACGACCTCGCCGATCGCATGGGCGCCGACGAGGACATGGCGTTCCGTATCGACGGCGCGATGTCGCTCGACCGACTAAGCGGGATCCTCGACGAGATCTACGGCTGGGCGCTGAAGATCGACTGGACCTCACCCGACAGCCTGGCGCGCGTCTGGTATGTGTCGGAGGAGAAGCTGGAGCCGCGCCTCGGCGAACGCTTCGAGGAGCCGATCGAACCCTATGAGCAGCCGTTGGCGCCGGGCCGCGATGCGGCGACCCTGCGCCGCGAAATCGAGGCCTGGGACGGCGACCGGACTGTCGCCGCTTTCCTGCTGCGCCATCCCGAGCACCGTCACATCGTTCGGCGCGCGCAGATCGCAACGCGCTTCCCCTACGCCGAGATCCGGGACAATACGATTTCGGCCGCGCTGCTGCCGATCGACCTGCTGCGCTGCAAGTTGGCGTTCTTCGGCGCGACCCATTTCGACCCGCGTTCGGACCGCTGGGTGCGCATCAACATGTTCCAGAACGCGCCCTTCCCGCACGAACTGTCCGAGGGCGACGCCGACGACTGGTCTTATCCTTCCCTCCCGGAGGCAATGGAATGACCTTTTCGTTGAACGAGATTGAGGCCATGGGCAAGCGCGCGGCGCGCGGCGCCGGCCTGCCCTGGGGCCTCGCCGAAGAGGCCGGCAAGGCCGCCCGCTGGCTGACCGCGCGCGGTCTCCCCGGACCGGAGGAACTGGCCGAGATCCTCACCCGCAACGACGGCAAGAGCTATGACGAACTCGCCCCGGTTTCGGCGGAGGGCGTCTGGCATGCGCCTTCGGGCCGGCTCTGCCCCTTGGTCGCGGGGGCGGCGCTCTGCGATCGAGCCGCCGAGATCGCCGCGGGGCGGGAGATCGAGTTCGGGCCCACGGCGCAGCCCTTGCTGCTCGCGCCCTATGCGGCGGGCGCCGCCAGGTTGACGGGCGCGGCGGTCGAATTGTCCTGGGCCGGCGCCGTGATGAGCTTCACGCCCGAGGGCGTTTCGATCGAAGGGGACCCCGCGGCACTGACGGCGCGGAGCGCGGACAGCGTGCAGTGCCGGCACGCCGAGAACGCCGTGGTTGCGCCGCCAGTCGGCGCGCCGGGCCGGGTCGTCGACGCAGAGACCTGGAGCCGGCTCAACGCCTTCGCGCAGCGCACCTTCGCTCCGGCGACCGAGGCCTCGCGCCTTGCCGGGGCCGGGGCCGGGCTGACCGACAACGACTGACGCGCAGGGACTTCCAATGACCGAAGCGCCGATCATGACCCTCGACGAGATCGAGGATCTCGCCTATCGCACGCTGGTCGCGGCGGGAACCTCCGATGCCAACGCCCGGCCGCTGGCCCGCGCAACGGCGGCGACCGAAGCCGAGGGCATCGTCAGCCACGGCCTCGCCTACATCCCGACCTACTGCGAGCACGTCCGTTGCGGCAAGGTCGACGGCCGGGCGCAACCGGTCCTGTCGCGCCCCGCGCCGTCGGTCGTCTCGGTCGACGCGGCCACCGGATTCGCGCACCCGGCGATCGAGCTCGGCTTCGAGGTGCTGATCCCGACCGCCCGCGAGCTGGGCATGGCGGCGCTGGCGGTGCGAAATTCCTACAATTGCGGCGTGCTCGGCTATCACACCAGACGGCTGGCGATGGAGGGCTTGCTGGCGATCGGCTTCACGAACGCTCCGGCTTCGATCGCGCCGGTCGGTGGGCGGCGGCCCGTCCTCGGCACCAACCCGTTCTCGCTGGCGGCGCCCGACGGCGCGGGCGGCGTAGCGGTGCTGATCGACCAAAGCGCCAGCGTGATCGCCAAGAGCGAAATCATGAAGCACGCCCGCGAGGGCCTGCCGATCCCGTCAGAATGGGCCCTGGACCCTGAGGGTCACCCGACCACCGATCCCGAGATCGCGCTCAAGGGTTCCATGGCCCCTTCCGGCGGCTACAAGGGAGTCGGCGTGGCGCTGATGGTCGAGATCATGGCGGCGGCCATGACCGGCGCCACTTTGGGCGTCAACGCCAGCCCCTTCTCGGGCACCAAGGGCGGCCCTCCCAGGACCGGGCAGTTCTTTCTCGCGCTCGCTCCCGATGCGAGCTCGGGCGGTCTGTTCGCCGGACGCCTCGCGGCGCTGGTCGAGGAGTTGCACGACCAGCCCGGCGTGCGCGTTCCCGGCGACGGCCGCAGGGCGGCGCGGCGGCGCGCCGAACGCAGGGGCGTGGCGGTGAACCCCGCGACGCTGGAAAAGGTGAACGCCTGGCTGTAGGGCTACAGGGCGGGCCCGGGCCCCATCTTCGCCTCCCTTTGCGCGGAGCAAATCTGGACTCAATCGGCTTCGAGCGATCGAAGCTGCCGCCGCCACCGAATTCACGTTCCAAGCCTCGACTGTTCGCCCCGCGGCGTCCTGCGCCTGGACACATTGCGCACATGGCCAACTCTAACTTATTGATAAAGCAAAAGAACCTTGACCATCCATCACCGGCGCGACGAAAAGTCTGCGATTTGTACGCAGCGTCACGGTTCGACTCTGAAAGTCGTTGGGTCGCGCAGACTTGGTATCATGGCGGATGTCTCGGCGACGGCGAATGCGGTGGCCGAGGCGCTTCAAACGACCAAATGGAAATAATAATCCTGCTGGCGTCAGGTCTCCGCGGTGCGCTGACGTTGCGGTGGCGACGGTGCGGTGCCAACGAGGATCAGCAAGGTTGGGGGC
>JABDIP010000393.1 GCA_013003675.1 Inquilinus sp. | reverse complement strand
CCGCCATCATCGGCCTGCTCGAACAGCCGGGGCGCATCGCCGACGGCTCCATCCATCTCGAGGGGCGGCGGATCGACGATCTGCCCTATGCCGAGCTGCGCCGCATCCGCGGCCGGTCGATCGGCGCCATCTTCCAGGACCCGCTGACCAGCCTCAACCCGCTCTATACCGTAGGCCGGCAGCTCGTCGAGACCATCCGGACCCATACCGACCTGTCCGTCGGCCAGGCCCGGCGGCGCTCCATCGAGTTGTTGGCCGAGGTCGGCATCCCGGCCCCGGACAAGCGGATCGACGCCTATCCGCACCAGTTCTCCGGCGGCATGCGCCAGCGGGTGGTCATCGCCCTGGCGCTCTGCGCCAACCCGCGGCTGATCATCGCCGACGAGCCGACCACCGCCCTCGACGTCTCTATCCAGGCGCAGATCCTGGCGCTGTTGAAGCGGCTGTGCCGCGAGCACGGCACCGCGGTCATGCTGATCACCCACGACATGGGGGTCATCGCCGAGACGGCGAACCGGGTCGCCGTCCTGTATGCCGGCCGCATCGCCGAGATCGGCGCGGTGCGCGACGTGGTGAAGGCGCCGCACCATCCCTACACGATCGGGCTGATGGGCTCGATCCCCGGCATCGGCGCCAGTGTCGAGCGGCTGTCGCAGATCGAGGGGGCGATGCCGCGTCTGACCGACATCCCGCCCGGCTGTGCCTTCAATTCCCGCTGCCCGAAGGTCTTCGACCGCTGCCGAACCGACCGGCCCGACCTGCTGTCGGCCGGCGACAGCCGCGCCGCCTGCTGGCTCTACGCGCCGGAGATGGCCGCCCATGGCTGATCCTGCCGCCATCGCCGGGGCCGCTCCGGCGGGGCAGCCGGCGCTGGTCGAGCTGGTCGACCTCGCCCGCCATTTCGACGTCTCCAAGCCGCTGCTGAACCGCCTGCTGGAGGGCGGGCACCGGCAGACCCTGCGCGCCGTCGACGGCGTCAGCTTCCGCATTCCCAGGGGCCAGACCTTCAGCCTGGTCGGCGAGTCCGGCTGCGGCAAGTCGACGGTCGCCCGCTGCGTCGTCCGCCTCTACACGCCGAGCCGCGGCCGGGTGCTGTTCGCCGGCGTCGATATCGCCAGCTTCACGTCCCGCGCGGCGATGAAGCCGTTCCGCCGCCGCCTGCAGATGATCTTCCAGGACCCCTATGCCAGCCTCAACCCGCGCTGGCGGGTCGACTCGATAATCGCCGAGCCATTGCGCGCCCACCGCATCGAGCGCGACCCGGCCCGCTTGCGCGAGCGGGTGGCTGAGTTGCTGCGCCAGGTCAAGCTCGATCCCAAGGACGGCGCGAAATACCCGCACGAATTCTCCGGCGGCCAGCGCCAGCGCATCTCGATCGCCCGAGCGCTCGCCAGCAATCCGGAATTCCTGGTCTGCGACGAGCCGACCTCGGCACTCGACGTGTCGGTGCAGGCGCAGATCCTCAACCTTATGAAGGATCTGCAGCGCGAGCTGGGGCTGACCTACCTGTTCATCAGCCACAATCTGGCGGTCGTCTATCACGTCTCCGACTGGGTCGGGGTGATGTATCTCGGCCGGCTGGTCGAGTGGGCCGACAAGCGCACCCTGTTCGGCCTGCCGCGCCACCCCTATACCCGCATGCTGCTCGACACCATCCCCGATCTGGAGATGAGCGGCCGGCAGCGCGCGCCGGTGGCCGGCGAGGTGCCGAACCCGATCGACCCGCCCGCCGGCTGCGCCTTCCACCCGCGCTGCCCGCACGCCAAAGACCGCTGCCGCGCGGAACCGCCGCTGCCGCTCGCGACCCCCGAGGGCGCCACCGTCGCCTGCCACGCGGTCGAGGAAGGCCGCCTGCCGGCGGAGGAGCGGACGATCGACGCGCCGGCCGGCGGCTGACACAAATCAAACCGGAATCGCCGCGGCGGCGCTAGGATCGTTCCGATCGGTGCGCCGGGAAGCGGCGGCCGACCAGGGAACGGGAGCAATACGCCATGGCGTTGAAGGACATTCTGGTCGTCGTCGACGACAGCAAGGCGGCGGCCGGACGGGCCGCCTTCGCGGCCGGGCTGGCGGCGCATCACGACGCCCATCTGACCGGCCTCTTCGTCATCGCGCCGCAGGAGATTCCGGCCTATGTGATGGCCCAGATCCCCGCCGAGGCGCGGCGGGTCCAAGCCAAGGAGGGCGCGCGCAAGGCCGCCGAGGCGCGCCAGACGTTCGAACAGGCCGCCGACAAGGCCGGCTTCGCCAGCCGCTCGGAGTGGCTGCAGGAGGACGGCGTGCCGACCGAGCGGACCGCGATGATAGGCCGCTACGCCGATCTGATCGTCGCCGGCCAGGCCGAGCCCGAGGCGCCGGCGAGCGGCCGCGTCGAGATCGCCGAGCTGGTGCTTTCCGGCGGCCGGCCGGTGCTGGTCGTGCCCTACGCCTTCCGCCCGCAGCGTTTCGGCGAGCACGTGCTGATCGCCTGGAACGGCAGCCGCGAGGCGGCGCGGGCGGTGGCCGACGCGATGCCGATCCTCGAGGCGGCCAAGCGCATCTCGGTGCTGGCGGTCGATCCGCCGGATATGCTGGGCCACGAGCCGGGGGCGGATATCGCCCGCCATATCGCCCGTCACGACGTCGAGGTGGAGGTCACCCACGAGGTGTCGCACGGCCTCGACCCGGCCGACGCGCTGCTCAACCGGGTCACCGATCTGTCGGCGGACATGGTCGTCATGGGTGCCTATGGCCGCTCGCGCTTCAGCGAATTGGTGCTGGGCGGCGTCACCCGCCATATCCTCCAGCACATGACGGTGCCGGTGCTGATGTCGCATTGAGGTCGTCGACATGGGGGCATGACTTGAATCGGCTCCGGGACCTCGATTCAAGCGTCAATGCAGCAGACTCCGATCGTGCCGGTGCGGACTCCACGACCTGATGGGCGTCTTTGCGAGCCGCAGGCGAAGCAATCCAGAGCGGCCAGGGCAGGACTGGATTGCTTCGTCGCCGCCGCTCCTCGCAAAGACGGCGATGGTGGGCGGAGTGGCGCCAACCCAGTCGGAAAATGCCCGCAAGCGATTCCATCCGTTCGGGTGCTGATCTAGGATCGCACGATGATCGTCGTCTTCGGTTCCCTCAACATGGATCTGGTCCTGCGCGTGCCGGCGATACCGCGGCCGGGCGAGACCGTGCTGTGTCCGGACTACGCCACCCATGCCGGCGGCAAGGGCAACAACCAGGCGATCGCGGCGGCGAAGGCCGGGGCGGCGGTCGCCATGGCGGGCAGCGTCGGCCATGACGGCTTCGGCGACACGCTGCTCGAGAATCTGCGTGCCCACCAGGTCGACACCGCCGGAATCGGCCGTTCCGACCGGCCGACCGGCATCGCCATGATTTGCGTCGACTCCGGCGGCGAGAACGCGATCGCCGTGGCCAGCGGCGCCAATCTGGTCGCCGGCGCCGATCTGG
>JABDIP010000391.1 GCA_013003675.1 Inquilinus sp. | reverse complement strand
GGCACCCGGAATGGCTTCCACCATCATACCACCTTTGCGACAGTACCGGAGCGACATCTGCTCGACAGTACGACGCGGCTTCCTTAGCACCCTATCCAAAGATGATTGTCATTCGGTTTACGGGTGCGGCATGTAGGACGGCAAAGAGTCGCCAAGGGGGAAACAGGCATGTCAGATGCGTTTGAATTCCGGGACGAGCGGTTCCGCGCCCTCATGCTCGGCAATGCCTGGGTGGAGAAACTGTATACCGGCACGCTGTGGGCAGAGGGACCGGTATATGTCGCCGATAGCGGCTATCTCGTCTGGAGCGACATTCCCAACAACCGCATGCTGTGCTGGCGAGACGGGCTGGGCGTCACGGTCTTTCGCAGCCCGTCCGATTTCTCCAACGGCAACACCCGCGACCGATCGGGTCGACTGGTCACCTGTGAGCACGGAACACGTCGGGTCACGAGGACGGAGCCCGACGGTACGATCACCGTGCTCGCCGATCGTTTCGACGGCAAGCGGTTGAACTCGCCCAACGACGTCGTGGTGAAATCGGATGGCTCGATCTGGTTCACCGACCCACCCTACGGGATCTTGTCGGACTACGAAGGGCACATGGCGGACAGCGAACTCGGCGCCAACTACGTCTTCCGACTCGACCCGGAGACCGAGAGCCTGACCGTCGCCGCCGACGATTTCGACAAGCCGAACGGCATCGCCTTCTCGCCGGATGAGAGCATCCTCTATGTGGCTGACACCGGCGGATCGCATTCGCCGGGCGGCCCGCATCACATCCGCGCCTTCGACGAGGCGGACGGCGCGTTACGCAACGGTCGGGTGTTTGCCGAGATCGATCCCGGCCTCGCCGACGGGTTCCGCCTGGACACCGCAGGCAATCTTTGGACATCCGCCGGCGACGGCGTCCATTGCTTCGCGCCGGACGGCACTATTCTCGGGAAAATCCGCGTGCCTGAGGTCGTCTCGAACCTGACCTTCGGCGGCCCGCGCCGGAACCGCATCTTCATCACGGCGACGACATCGCTTTATGCGGTCTATGTCAATGCGACGGGGGTGCAGTGGCCCTGACGGTCAGCGCAGACAGGCCTCGAGAGTGTCGAAGGCGACCCGCTTCTGCAGATTGGCGTTGAATCGCAAGCCCAGGATGATGTCCTGGCGCAGGCTTTCATCGCCGATCTGGGCGGAGGCGCCGATGTCCTGAACGCTGTCGGCCAATTTGGCGTCGATCGCCTGAGTGGCCAATGCAAAGTCTTCGTAGCAGGCGCCGTCGCGGATTTCCGCCGCGTTTGCCATCGGCGATACCGTCGACACGCCCCCCGCCGAATCCTGCTCCGACTCCCCGGCCGGGCCGCCATAGCTGCCATATAGTTGCTCACAACCGGAAGCGAGCAACGCGCCGACCAGCACCAGATTTCTGACGCCGACGCCGACCGTGGATCGAGGGCGCCGGTGCGCCGGTGAAGCGGCCATTCCGTGTAGCACCCATGGTAGTTGCGCTGCCTGTCGGACACTACATCTGTGGAACTTGTGTGACAACCGATTGTCCCGGACGCCGTCGCGGTTCCTGGCATCGTCACAGCCGCACCTAAAAGATCGTTTTCAATCAGAATATTAGCCGATGTGCACGATGATCGATCGGCGGCATGTCGAGCGGGCGCGCAGCCGAGCGCCCGGCCCGACCGTCGGCGACCGGCCGGTCCGATTCGCGGCGGCGTCGGCCGAAGTCGCGGCACGGGGTCCCGCGATTGGCGGATTTATGCCGAATTCCGCGGCCGATCTGGTACCATTCAAGACGATCCGACGTCAGCCATGGCGCGAGGCGCGAGCCGAATGCAAGTTGGGCGGTCGATATTCAGGGCGGCGACCGATGGTCCTCGGAACACGCCGACCGCCCGATGGCAGGTCGCGACCTGTTGTTTGGTTCTCGCGATCATGCTCTCGCCGGTTCCGGCACGATCGCTGGAGCGGGCCGATATCTGCATGGCGATCGGGCTCGACGTTTCCGGCTCGATCGGCGCCGACGAGATGCAGTTGCAGTTCCACGGATTGGCGCGGGCGCTGAACCACCCCCGGCTGGTGCGGGCGATCGAGTCGGGACGCCACGGTTTGACGGCGATTACCGTGTTCACCTGGTCGGCCAGGCGCGACGTGCGCGTAGTCGTGCCCTGGAGCGGCATTCGTTCCGCCAAGGATACCGAGCACGTGTCGGCGATGCTGTTCCAACTCCCGGTCGGCGAGGGAGAGGGCAATACGAGCCTCGACGCCGCCATCCGGACCGGGACACGGTTGCTGACCGCGTGTCCCTGGTACGCCGACCGCCAATTGCTGAACATCGCCGGCGACGTCGTCAGCAATATCTATCCCGGCCCCGAGGAGGCGCGTGACGTGGCGAACGCCATGGGAATCGTGATCAACGGGTTGGTCATCGACAGCGAGGAATTCGCCGCCCTCGCCCACTACGAAGGCGCGGTGGTCGGGCCGCCGGGCATGGGGTTCGTGGTGACGGTCCGCGACTATCGCAGCTTCCAGCGCGGCATGCTCCGCAAGCTGCTGCTCGAAATCGCCATGGCCGTCGAGTAGGCTCTCGACCGATCGCGCCGGGCGACCGGTGCGACGGCGAGTTGCGTCAAAGACGACATCGTCCCATCCTGTGCGGCAACTTGAGCGCGGGGGGCGCATGTCGAAGCTGAACTGGCGCTCCGTCCTGCTCGCAGCCATTCCGGTCGCCGCGTTGACCGCGTTGTTTTCGCTGCAGCCGATCGGCCAGCCCCCGGAATACCATCTATTCGCCGACCGGCGCGGTTGCCTCGGCATTCCGAATTTCGGTGACGTGGCCTCGAATTCGGCGTTCCTGGCGGCCGGAGTTCTGGGACTGCACCGCTGCCTGATCGGCCGGCCCGAAGGCGCCCGACTGGCCTGGATAGTCTTTTTCGCCGGCGCCGGGTTGGTCAGCGTCGGTTCGGCCTACTATCACTGGCAGCCGGACAATCGGACCCTGGTCTGGGACCGGCTGCCAATGACCATCGGCTTCATGGGTGCCTATGTGGCGCTGCTGGCGGAATATGCCGACCGGCGGCTTGAACTGGTGTTGATCCCGCCGGCGGTGACAATCGGCCTGGCCAGCGTCTTCTATTGGGACCTCTACGACGATCTCCGGCCCTATTTCGCGGTCCAGGCCACCGTCATCGCCACAATCGTCGCCGTCATCCTCGCCTTCGCGCATCCTCCGCGCCAGCGCGGCTATCTGATTGCGGCGCTGGGCAGCTACGCGCTGGCCATCGTTTGCGAACAACTGGACCAGCAGATCTTTGACGCGCTTGGCGGGCTCGCCAGCGGCCACACGATCAAGCATCTGCTAGCCGCCTTCGCGGTGTTCGTCATCGCCTGGATGCTCCACGCCCGGCCGTCGACGCGCCTGCGGTCGGCGAAGGCCGGCGCGTAGCGGCGCCCGCGGGCCGTCGGTTCACTGCCGCAAGGGGGGAGCTTGGTGACCGCTCGGGGGCTCGAACCCCGGACCTACTGATTAAAAGTCAGTTGCTCTACCAACTGAGCTAAGCGGTCACGGCGCGGGACCATAGGGAGCGCGCGGCAGACGGTCAACCACCGGACCGAGGGTCCGAGACGACGTCACGTGTCGCGGCGTTTTCGGTCGGCGAACCGTTGCGCCAGGTGATCGGCCACCCGCTGGCTCACGAAATGGGTGATGTTCCCGCCGTACTGGCCGATTTCCTTGACGAACCGCGATGAAATGAACTGATTGCGATCGGACGCCATCAGGAACGCGGTTTCGATGCGCGGATCGATCTTGGCATTCATCGCCGCCATCTGGAACTCGTACTCGAAATCCGATACCGCGCGTAGCCCGCGAATGATCAGTGCCGCCCCCATCTCGTGGGCGAAATCGATCAGCAGTGTGTCGAACACCCTGACCTTGATTTCCGTGTTGTTCAGGGCCAGCGATTCGACCACGTGGCGCACCATCTCGACCCGCTCGTCGGCGCTGAACATGGGTTCCTTGCCGGCGTTGCGGGCAACCGCCACGACCAGACGGTCGACCAGACGTGTCGCCCGCTGGATGATGTCCATATGGCCGTTGGTGACCGGATCGAAGGTGCCTGGATAGACACCGACCCGCTGTTTCGCCATGGCCGTCGCTCCCGCTGTCGAAGATCTGTCCGGCTAATCGTCGTCGCCGGCCGGTCCGTCCTGGTCTGCCGCGTCGGCCGGCGGTTCAGTGCCGTCCCCGTCCTCATCTTCCGTGCCATTGTCACTGAGTCTGGCAACCGACACCACCCGCTCACCGTCACCGACTCGGAACACGGTCACGCCCATGGTCTTTCGCGCGGCAATGCGGACATCGTCGATCGGTGTGCGAATGATCTGGCCGCCATCGGTGACCAGGATGATCTCGTCGCCATCGGCCACCGGGAAGCTGGCGGCGATGGCCTTGTTCTTCTCGCCCATCTCCATGTTCCAGATGCCTTTGCCGCCACGGCCGGTCAGCCGGTAGCCATGGGACGAACTGCGCTTGCCAAAGCCCTGCTCGCTGATGGTGAGGATGAAGTCCTCTTCCGCGGCAAGCTGGTCGTACCGTCCCTGGGACAGTTCGATGTCGGGGCTCTCGACCTCGTCGGCGCCGTCGCTTTCCTCGCCCTCGGCCTGGCGCAGGGCGTTGGCGCGCTTCAGATAGGCCCGGCGCTCCTCCGCCGTGGCCTCGCTGTGCTTCAGCATGGTCATGGAGATCACCCGGTCGCCCTTGGCAAGCCGGATGCCGCGCACGCCGGTCGAGGTACGGCCGCTGAAGATGCGCACATCGGTGACCGCGAAGCGGATGGACATGCCCAGATGGGTCGCCAGCAGCGCGTCGTTATCATCGGTGCAGGTACTGACCCCGATCAGGCTGTCGCCATCGTCCAGCTTCATCGCGATCTTGCCGTTGCGGTTGATGCTGACGAAATCCGACAACCGGTTGCGGCGCACCCCGCCGCTGGCCGTCGCGAACATCAGGCAAAGGTCGCCCCAGCTCTCCTCGTCCTCGGGCATCGCCATGACCGTGGAGATCGACTCACCGCTCTCCAGTGGCAGCAGGTTGACCAGGGCCTTGCCGCGCGCCTGCGGCGCGGCGACCGGCAGGCGATAGACCTTCAGCTTGTAGACGATGCCGCGGCTGGAGAAGAACAGCAGAGGCGTGTGGGTGTTGGCGACGAAGACGTCGGTGACGAAATCCTCCTCCTTGGTCGCCATGCCCGAGCGGCCCTTGCCGCCGCGATTCTGGGCGCGATAGGTGCTGGTCGGGACACGCTTGATATAGCCGGCATGGGTGACGGTGACGACCATGTCCTCGCGCTGGATCAGGTCCTCGATATCCGCCTCGAACTCCTCGTTGAGGATTTCCGTCCGCCGCGGTGTGCCGAAGCGCTCCTTCACTTCCAGCATTTCGTCCCGCAGCAGTGTCAGCAACTTTTCGCGGCTGCCCAGGATCGCCAGGAAACCGCTGATCTGCTCGACCACGGCGCGCAGATCCTCGCCGATCTTGTCGCGCTCCAGCCCGGTCAGGCGGTGCAGGCGCAGATCGAGGATGGCGCGGGCCTGGGCCTCCGACATCCGGTAGGTGCCGTCCTCCGCTACCGGCCGGTCCGGCTCATCGACCAGGGCGATGAGCGGCGCGATATCGCCGGCTGGCCAAGCGGTTGCCATCAGTTCCTCGCGCGCCGTCTGAGGATCGGGCGCGCGGCGGATGAGAGCGATCACGGCGTCGATATTGGCGACCGCGACGCCGAGACCGAGCAGCACATGGGCGCGTTCCCGCGCCTTGGCGAGCTCGAACTTCGTCCGGCGGGTGATGACCTCCTCGCGGAAGGCGAGGAAGGCCTCGATGGTCTGCTTGAGGTCGAGTTGTTCGGGCCGCCCGTCGCGCAGCGCCAGGCAGTTGACCCCGAACGACGTCTGCAACGGCGTATAGCGGAAGAGCTGGGCCAGCACGACGTCGGCAACCGCGTCGCGCTTCAGTTCCACGACCACCCGGACGCCGTCGCGATCGCTCTCGTCGCGGAGGTCGGCGATGCCTTCGACGATCTTGTCGTTGACCACCTCGGCGATGCGCTCGACCAGCTTCGACTTGTTGACCTGGTACGGGATCTCGGTGGCGACGATCGCCTCGCGGTCCTTGCGGATCTCCTCGATATGGGTTCGGGCCCGCATCACCACGCTGCCGCGCCCGGTGTGATAGGCGGCGCGGATGCCGGCGCGGCCGAGGATCAGGCCGCCGGTCGGGAAGTCGGGCCCGGGCACATGCTCGATCAGCGCGTCGATGCCGATGCCGGGGTCGTCGATCACCGCGCAGCAGGCGTCGATCACCTCGCCAAGGTTATGGGGCGGAATATTGGTCGCCATGCCGACGGCAATGCCGCCGGCGCCGTTGACCAGCAGATTCGGGAAACGCGCCGGCAGGACGACCGGTTCCTGCTGGCTCTCGTCGTAGTTCGGGCGGAAATCGACGGTGTCCTTGTCGATGTCCTCGAGCATCGACTCCGCGGGCCGGGCCAGCCTTGCCTCGGTGTAGCGCATCGCCGCCGCCGGATCGCCATCCATCGAGCCGAAATTGCCCTGCCCGTCGATCAGAGGCAGCCGCATCGAGAAGTCCTGGGCCATGCGCACCATGGCGTCGTAGATCGCGGAGTCGCCGTGCGGGTGATACTTGCCCATCACGTCGCCGACCGCGCGGGCCGACTTCTTGAAGGGCTTGTTCGAATCGTAGCCGCCCTCCTTCATCGAGAAGAGGATGCGGCGATGCACCGGCTTCAGGCCGTCCCGGACATCGGGCAAGGCACGGCTGACGATCACGCTCATGGCGTAATCGAGGTAGGAGCGTTTCATCTCCTCCTCGATCGTCACCGGCGAGATGTCGAATTCAGGCGGCGGCGGAGGCGAATCGGTCACGGGGTGTCCTGGGTCGGAACGGCCGTTGGAAGGCCCTGATCCGCTGTTGATTGCCGGCGGCAACACGCGGCGGAATCGTCAAGAAACTGTAGCAAAATTCGCAGATGCGAACAACGCGGCGAAACCATCTGCCGGCGCCGTGTCGGGTTGCCCGAATCAGGGCCGCGGCGGGGTGTCGATCTCCTTCAGCGCCAGCAACGCCGCCGCCGCCAGCATCAGGCTGCCGGAGAGACGGTTGAGCCAGCGCACAAGCGGTCCGCGCAGCCTTCCGAGGGCCCGCTCCACCACCGATCCCCAGACCACCAGCAGCACGCCGTCGACCGCGATGTAGG
>JABDIP010000381.1 GCA_013003675.1 Inquilinus sp. | reverse complement strand
TCGCGGGTGAAGATCGCGGTGCCGTTGCCGTATTCGTGCTGGTTCACCAGCCTCAGCGCGGTCTCGTAGTCCGGCGCCCGAACCACCGACAGCACCGGGCCGAAGATCTCCTCCTTGTAGATGCGCATCTCCGGCGTCACCTCGTCGAACAGGCAGCCGCCGATGAAATAGCCGTTCTCATAGCCCTGCAGTTTCAGGTCCCGGCCGTCGACGACCAGCTTGGCGCCCTCCTCGACCCCCAGATCGACATAACCGCGCACCCGATCGAGGTGCTGCCTGGTGACCAGCGGTCCCATATCCGCGTCCGGATCGGTCCCCGGCGCCACCTTCAGCGCGCGGATCTGCGGTGCCAGCCGCTCGACCAGCTTGTCGCCGGCATCGCCGACGGCGACGGCGACCGAGATCGCCATGCAGCGCTCGCCGGCCGAGCCATAGCCGGCGCCCATCAGCGCGTCGGTCGCCTTGTCCATGTCGGCGTCGGGCATCACCACCATGTGGTTCTTCGCGCCGCCGAGGGCCTGGACGCGTTTGCCGTGCGCGGCGCCGGTCGCATAGACGTATTCGGCGATCGGCGTCGAGCCGACGAAGCTGATCGACCCGACACCGGGATGGGTCAGGAACGCGTCGACCGCCTCCTTGTCGCCATTGACGACATTGAACACGCCGGGCGGCAAGCCGGCCTCCATCATCAGCTCGGCCAGCCGCATGCCGGTCGACGGGTCGCGCTCGGACGGCTTGAGGATGAAGGTGTTGCCGCAGGCGATAGAGACCGTGAACATCCACATCGGTACCATCGCCGGAAAATTGAACGGGGTGATGCCGACGCTGACGCCGACCGGTTGGCGCATCGAATAGCTGTCGATCTCACGGCCGACGTTCTCGCTGAACTCGCCCTTCAGTAAATTCGGGATGCCGCAGGCGAACTCGACCACCTCGAGGCCGCGCTGGATCGATCCCTTGGCGTCGCTCAGCACCTTGCCGTGCTCGGCGGTCACCAGCGCCGCCAACTCGTCCATATGCCGCTCGACCAGTTCCTTGAAGCGGAACATCACCCGCGCGCGGACGACCGGCGGCGTCGCCGCCCAGCCCGGAAAGGCCTCTCGCGCCACCGCGACGGCGGCATCGACTTCGGCGGCCGAGGCCAGGGCCACCCTGGCGGCCAACTCTCCCGTCGCCGGATTGAAGACGTCGCCCTGTCGCCCGCTCCGGCCCTCGACGACCTTGCCGCCGACGAAATGCTGCACCGAACCAACCATCTATCCCTCCCAGATGTTCCCAACCGCAGTCGCCGGCATTTGGCGCGGGCCGGCAACATACAAGCGGCTCGCGCGCGGAACAACTCGTGCCTCGGGTGTGTTAGTAGCACGTCCCTGCCGGGGACTATTTCGCCACGGAGCGTCCCTGCCTATTGGCCGCTGGCATAAGTTGAAGTACTTGTTGGGCGATTCAGACCCCGTCGGCGCGGCGCACGAGTGCCGCACGCCCGCCCCGAGACCGTCCCGGTTCGCCCATGAGCCTCCTCTACGATTCGGAACGCCGCCATCGCCGGCGGATGATGTCGAGCTTCTTCCGGTTCGCGTTTTTCGCCGTGGTTCTGGTGGTCGTATCCGTGATCTCCTACCGCTACGGTATCCGGGAGGTCGAGAGCAGCGAGGTGGATTTGACCCGGCAGGTTGCCGAGCTGACAGCCGAGAACGAGACCCTGCAACGCGATGCGATCCGACACCAATCCGACGTGCGTACCGTCGAGATCCGCTACGAGGAACTGCTTCGCCGCTTCGAGACGGAGATGCCGCGCGGGCCGCTGCTCGACCTCACGCGCCTCGCCGCCGAGCGGTTGCAGGAAGGCGTCAGCCCCGAGCGCCTGACCTTCTATCTGCGCGAGGCCGGCGAGCCGCGCGACTGCAGCGCCCTCGGCGGCAAGCGCTTCGTCCTGCCGACCCCGGCCTATCAGGGGACCGACACGTCGGTTTCCTACGAGGAGGGCAGGATCAGCGTCACCGGCCTAGGCGAGAACGCGGTCACCGCCAACGGCGGAATCCAGGGCTGGTTCGATCCGGCCCGCCCGGTCGCCGTCACCTTCACGATGATCGGCGGCGAGACAACGTCGGTCGAGGGTCTCCTTCCCCTCTACAAATCGGTCGTGCTGGACGGTCAAGAATACCGCTTCGCGATCGCCGCCGGTCGCCGCAGCTTCGTCAATGTATCGGCCGACCGCTGCAGCTTCCCCTAGAAGCCGGCATGGCGGTGCCGTCGGACCTCATCCGGTAGCCGGGCCGGGCACAGGTTGAAACAGATCGAGATCCGACTGGCGCTGGTGCTCTATGGCGGAGTGTCGCTTGCCGTCTACATGCACGGCGTCACCCGCGAGATGCTGAATCTGGTGCGCGCCTCCAAGCGCCACCGCGAGACCGATGGCGACCCGCCGGACCCGCCCGGCACCGAAGCCGATCCGGAGGTTGCCGCCTATGTCGCGCTGTTCCGCGCCCTGGCGGACGAAGTGGAGGCGCGCGTCGTCATCGACGCCGTCGCCGGCGCCTCGGCGGGCGGCATCAACGGTGTGCTGCTGGCGCGGGCGATCGCTCACGACCTCGCCCTCGACGACCACCGCGACCTGTGGCTCGCCAATGCCGATGTCGAGCGCCTCGCCGGTCCGCCAACCGGCTGGACCCGGTTTCTCAAGGCGCCGCTGGTGCCGCTGCTGGATTGGCTGATCGCCCGGCGCTTTCGGCTCGGCACCGACGATCCGGAAACCAGGCGCAAGCTGCGCTGCTTCTTCCGCGCCCGCTGGTTCCAGCCGCCCTTTTCCGGCAGCCGGTTCGCCCATTGGCTGTTCGATGCCTGCGATGCCATGGACGCCACCGGCCGGCCGGGCGAAAGCCTGCTGCCGCGCGGCCATCGGCTCGATCTGTTCGTCACGTTGACCGATTTCGCCGGCCACCAGCACCGCATCGCCCTCGACGACCCGGCCTATGTCGAGGAAACCGAGCACCGGCGGGTGGTCGCCTTCGCCTGCCGGCGGCTGCTGTCGGGAGAACTGGTCTCCGAATTGGGGTCGACCGACGCCCCGGCCCTGGTCTTCGCCGCCCGCGCCACATCCTCGTTTCCCGGAGCGTTCCCGCCGGCGACGCTGGCGGAGATCGATCACATATTGGCGGCTCGCCGGCGGCAGTGGCCCGGCCGCGCCGCCTTCGCCCGCGACGGCCTGGCCGGCCCCGATCAGCCCGACATCGACCCGGAGACCCTGGTCTTCGTCGACGGCAGCGTGGTGATGAACAAGCCGTTCGGACCGGTCGTCCAGGCCCTGGCCAGCCGGCCGGCGAACCGCGAGGTGGTGCGGCGGATCGTCTATGTCGACCCGCAGCCGCGCAAGACCGGAGAACCGGTGGCGGCCGGCCGGCCGGGCTTCTTTCGCACCATCCTCGCCTCGCTGGCGCTGATCCCCCGCAACGAGCCGATTGCCGACGATCTGTCGGACATCGAGGCATGGAACCGCCGGGCCCGCCGGATGAGCGAGGCGATCGCCGCCGCCGATCCCGAGGTCGACCGCAAGGTCGCCGGCATCGTCGGCGACAGCCCGCCGACGATCGAGGAGGTCGGCCGGTGGCGCGCCGAAGCGAATGAGGCGGCGCATCGCGACGCCGGCTACGCCTATGTCAGCTACCAGCGGCTGAAACTGGGCGGACTGGCGGAAAGGCTGGCCGTCCTCGTTATCGCCCTGTGCACGGACGATCCCCGCGAGGTCGACCTGCGGCCCCTACAGACCCGCATCCTGGAGCGCCTGGATCGGGCGCAAGCCGTTGACGGCGCGGCGTCCGACGCGGTCACCCCGCCGCGACTGGTCGAGTTCCTGCGCGGTCTCGATGTCGATTTCCGCACCCGCCGCATGCGGTTCGTCATCCGCCGGATCAATGACCTGTACCGGCTCGCGGAACTCGACGAGATGGAACAGCCCGGCGACCGCGTCGACGAGTTGAAGGCGACGCTCTACGAGCTGATCGAGGAGACGTCGCGCCTGTGGTCGCCGGAGGCCTATGACGGCCCGGTCCGCGCCGCCGCCGCGGCCGCCATCGCCAATCCGACCGATGACGCGGCCCTGGGCGCGGTGCTGGACCGGGTGGCGGCGGCGATGGACCTGGAGGCGATCGACCACACCCTGGACGAGGTCTTCGCGCTGATGGTGCTGAACTATCTGACACCGGGTCTGCGCCGCGCCGTCACCGGCGCCTATATCGGCTTTGCGTTCTACGACCTGATCACCCTGCCGATCCTGCAATGGACCGATCTCGGCGAGATCAACGAGATCCTGGTCGACCGCATCAGTCCGATCGATTCGCACCAGCCGCTGGCCGATGGCGTCGCCCTGAAGGGCACCGCGCTACTCAATTTCGGTGCCTTCTTCAACCGCGCCTGGCGCGAGCATGACTATCTGTGGGGGCGCCTCAACGCCGCCGACCGCCTGGTTGGCATCGTCCTGGCGGCGATCGGCGAACGCCGCAGCCGGCACGTCGACGCCGACCGGATCCGCGCCGGCCTGTTCCGGGCCATCCTCAAGGCCGAGTCCCGGCACCTGAAAGCGGACCCGGCCCTGGTCGCGGCGTTGTCTGCCGAGATCGACGCCCGCTACGGCGGGCCCGGCTGAGGGCGGGCTACTTCGTCACCCAGACGCCTGCGGCGGTCATGACGTATTGCCCGGCCGTCGCCCGTTCGATCAGGTTGGCGCCAGCCCGCACTTCCACGACGGCAAGCGGTTGGTTCTGCTTCCTGGCGATCTCCTGATAGCGCGCGCGGCGGCGGGTGTTCACATCGTCGACCAGCGCCTGCACGCCGCGGCCGTCGCGAACGATGCCGACATAGCCATCCGGCCTCTCGCCGACGGCGCCGCTTGCTCGCGCCTCGTCCAAGGTCAGCGCGGCGGCGGGGCCGGCGGTGAAGAGGCCGAGGACGGCGGCACCGCCGATCAACCCACGTCTTGATATCGGTGTCATCTGTGGCTGCCTCAAAAGATGTCGTCTTCTTCCTCGAACAGGGATTCCAACTCGCGGTCGACCTTGATCCGCACTTCCTGTTCGATCCGGATGTTCAGGTTGATCTCGATCGGCTCGCGCGGCGCCTCGAGCCGCACCGTCGGCGAGCAGCCGGCAATGGCCGGTATCAGCAACGCCCCTCCGGCGCCAAGCAGCGCGCCTCGTCGTGTCGGTGTCGGCCCGCTTGGCGGCGGACAGGACAAATCGGCTTCGATTGAATGCGGCATCGGCACGGTCCCCTTTCTCATGGCGATTGCGGCGCCTGGCGGCGGATCAGGTCGCCGGCCTCGTCGGCGATGCCCAGCGTGTCCAGGCCGCGGCGCAGGATCTGGTCCAACGCGCCGGTCAGATTGATGTTCAGGGCGACCGGAAATCCCTCGTACAGCGCCGGATTGGCGCCCTCGACCCGGATTCCGACGGTCAGATCGTCACCGGTCCGGCCGTTCAGCGTCGCGCGCAGGGTTCGATAGCGAAAATCGCGCACCGCCGACAGCAACAGCCCGATCCCCCCATCGCCGGCGGCGATCCCCTCGGGCAACGACGCCTCGTAGCGGATGACACCGGGTTCCACCGTTTCCAGAACGCCGTTGTCGATGGAAATCGTGTCATCGCTGAGGCGCAGCGGCACGGTGCCGCTGATCAGGCCGGTCACGCTCAACCCCTCGATCGCCACTTGCTCCGAGACCCGGGCAAGGTCGACCCGCTCCACCTCCAGGTCGAGCCGCTGCTCGGGGTCGCCCGGAGAGACGGAGAACGGCTCGACGACCACCGCGCCGTCGGCAAGGCCGAAACCCATCGCCTGGACCGAGAGCCGGTTGTCCGCGACGCCGATCGCCGCCGCCCCGGCATCGAAACGCAGCCCCGCCTGCAATCCCTCGATGGCGATCAGGTGGCCTTCCGGCAGGATGAGCGGAAACAGGCTGCTGGCCTCCAACGCGGTCTCGATGCCGCTTACCGTCCAGCCGGCGCCGGCGAGCGACAGGCCGTCGACGACCAGACGGCCGCCGCTTCGCACGCGCTCGCCCCAATCGGCCCTCCCCTCGGCGGACACCGTTCCGGTCGCCTCGATCCCGGCTCGCCCGAGAACGGGAAACAGATCCGCGGCCCGTGGTCCGGCTGCCGACAGGCTCAGCGG
>JABDIP010000362.1 GCA_013003675.1 Inquilinus sp. | reverse complement strand
CCGCCTCGCCGCCCAGGCTGACGGTGACCGGGGCGCCGCCCGAGCCGCCCGCCGCCGATCCGGCCGCGCGCGATGGCCCTGGGCATCGGCGCCGAAACGGCCGAGAATCCAACCACATTACCGCCTTAGTGACGGGTTAGAGCCTTTTCGGTCGATCGGCACCGGTCCAGATGGTGCCCCAGACCGTGACGCTCGCCGGGGACGCCCGGTCGGGAAAGGAGGTCCCCCTGCTCCAATACCTGTTGCGCAAGGGCGCCGGCCTGGTCGCCATCGGCATGATCGCGGCGGGGGCGCTGGGGACTTCCCAGCTATCGACCTTCATGCAGCACTATCAACAGAACCTGGCCGGGCGTCTGGCCGAGGCGCGCCGCGACATGGCCGGCATCGCCGAGCGCGCCGGCGAGGCCGGCCTGCCGATCTATGCCTATCTCGACGAGTTCCGCCGCGCCACCAACCCGATCTTCGTGCGCGAGGGCGTCTGGCTCCAGGCCAAGATCAACCGCGCGACGACACTGGAGACCAATCTGCAGGCGCTGCGCGGCGCCGATACGGTCACCCGCCCCTACGTCTTCGTCAGCCGCTTCGATCGCGAGATCGCCGAGGAGACCTGGATCGACTTCAAGCCGGCCGTGCCGCTGGACGCGACCAGCCTGATCTATGCGGCGATCGGCGGCGTGCTTGGCCTGCTGGCCTATCTGCCGATCGCCGGTCTGGCCGGAATTCCCGGGCGGCTGGCCGAGCGGCGGTCGTCGGCCACCGCGCGCAGCCGCCTCGCCGCCCGCATGCACGGCGAGTAGTGTCGCGGTCCGGCGCGGTCGATCCGCCCGATGCGACGGTTGCGCCGGGCGCCCGATCGCGGCAGATTCACCGCCCGTAAAGGTTGTTGGAGCCAAACTCGCGCCACCGCGTCAGGCGGTGACCCTCCCTCGGGCGATCCGGGTCTCCGGGCCGGCCAGCCGTCCAAAATCCCTTTGGACCACACCCCACCGCCGATCCGCCCATGGTCCGCTTCACCGTCTTTCTCGGCCTCTTGAGAGGCCTCGCCGGTCGTCTGGCAGCCGCCGCGCTGCTCGGCGTGGCGCTGACCCACGGCGCCATGGCGGCCGCGACGGACGATCCGGACGCGGTCCGGCGCGCCGCGGAAGACGTGCTGGCCGGCGACCGGATCCAGCAGGAGATGCCGTCGGGCCGGCCGGAACGGCCACCGCCCGAGCCGCCATCCTGGCTGGAGTGGATCCCCGAAGGGCTGGCCGACATCGTCCAGTTGCTGATGTGGATCGTCATCATCGTCGTCGGCATCGTCCTGATCGGCTACCTGACCAACGAAGTCGCCGGCTACAAACGCCGCGAACGCATGCGGAACGGAGCGGAAGGCGGCGCGGCTGGGAACGGTGCGGATGGTGCGGACGGCGCCGTCCGGACCTCGCTGACCGAAGCGGACCGGCTGGCCCAGGCGGGACGCTTCGGCGAGGCGCTGCACGTGTTGCTGCTGTGCTGCCTGGGCGAGCTGCGCCGACGTCATCTCGACGCGCAGTTGGCCCCTTCCCTGACCAGCCGCGAGATCCTGGCCCGCCTGTCGCTGCCCGAGCGCGCCGCCGCGGCCTTCGCCGCCATCGTCGCGGCGGTCGAGCTGAGCCATTTCGGCGGCCGCCCGGCGGATGCCGGCCAATATGACGCAAGACGCGCGGATTTTCTGCTCTTCGCCGACGAGTCCGGGAGCACGGCCTGATGGCGGAGCGTACGGTCTTCGCCGGGCGGACGGTGTTCTGGTTGATCCTGGTCGGCGGTATCTCGTTCCTCGGCGCCATGGGGCTCGCGCTGTTCGGCAATTCGACCGCCCGCTCGTCCGGGGCCGACAGCTTTTCGGTCTCGGCGGTCGGCCATCGCGCCTTCGTCGATCTGCTCGGCCGGCTCGACGTGCCGGTCCAGGTGAGCCGCAACGCGACCGCCACCAAGACCAGTTCCTCGACCCTGCTGATCATCGCCGAGCCGCGATTGAACCATTCGTCTTCCGGCCATCTGAAGCGTCTGCTGCGCGCGCCGAACGCCCTGCTGGTGCTGCCGAAATGGGACTGGAGCGTCGATCTGGTCCGGCCGGCCTGGATCGACGAGTCGGAGATGATCTCGCCCGACACCGTCGCGCGGATCGCCGGCTTGGTGGCGAGGGATGTCCGCATCCTGCGGCCCACCGGTTCGATCGACTGGCGCGGCGCCGGGTTCGCGACGCCGACATTGGCGCGGCCGCAGCTGGTCGCCGGGCGCGGGCTGACCCCGATCATCGCCGCCGGGGATGGCATGCTGGTCGGCGAGGTCGACTGGAACGGCCAGCGCGTCTGGGTGGTTTCCGATCCGGACATCCTGTCCAATCACGGCCTCGGCCAGGGCGACAACGCCCTGCTGGCGGTGCAGATCGTCGAATCGCTGCGGCCCGACGGCGGCGCGGTGATCGTCGACGAGACGGTGCACGGCTTCGAGATCGACACCAAGCTGAACGCCCTCGCCCTCGAACCGCCGGTGGTCGTCACCGCGATCGTCGCGACGGCGGCGCTGGCGATCCTGTTGTGGTCGGCCACGGTCCGATTCGGCGCGCCGCTGCCGCCACCGCCGGCGATCCGGCCGGGCAAGGCTGGGCTGCTGGACAATACCGCCGGACTGCTGGAGTACGGCGGTCACGGGGCGGTCATCCTGCAGCGCTATCTGCGGGTTATGCTGCGCAACGTGGCGCGGCGCCTGCATGCGCCGGCGCAACTGCTGGACGCCGAGTTGACCGCCTGGCTGGACCGGGTCGGCCGGACCCGGCGGGTCGGCGTCGCCTCCGCCGATCTCGGCCAGGAGGTGGCCGCCATCGGCACCGCCCGAACGCCGGACGGCGCGCGGCTGATCCGCGTCGCCCGTTCCATCAACCGTTGGAAGCAGGAGATGCTGCATGGACCTGGAGGAAATCCGGTCGACCACCCAAGGCCTTAGGGAGCAGGTCGCAAAGGCGGTGGTCGGTCAGACCACGGCGGTCGACCTGCTTCTGGTCGCGCTGTTGTCGGAGGGGCACATCCTGCTGGAGGGCGTGCCCGGAACCGCCAAGACGATGCTGGTGCAGTGCTTCGCCGGCGCGCTGAGCCTGGATTTCGGCCGCATCCAGTTCACCCCCGACCTGATGCCGGGCGACGTGATCGGGACCAACCTGTTCAATTTCCAGACCAACGAGTTCGCGCTGACCAAGGGGCCGATCTTCACCCAGCTTCTGCTCGCCGACGAGATCAACCGGACGCCGCCGAAGACCCAGGCCGCCCTGCTGCAGGCGATGCACGAGCGCGCCGTCACCATCGACGGCCAGACCCACGATCTGGGCGCCGGCTTCATGGTGATCGCGACCCAGAACCCGATCGAGCAGCAGGGAACCTATCCGCTGCCCGAGGCACAGCTCGACCGCTTCCTGTTCAAGCACACCCTCGACTATCCGTCGCGGGACGAGGAACGCGACATCGTCTCCCGCCACGGCCATCGCACATCGATGCCGCGGCTGGCCGATTTCGGCATCGCCCCGGTCGCCGATCTGACGCGGCTGGCGGCGGTCCGCGAGGTGATCCGGTCGATCCGGCTGTCGGACGACCTGATCGGCTATATCGTCGATCTGGTGCGCGGCACCCGCGAGCACCCGTCGCTGCAATTCGGCGCCTCGCCGCGTTCCGCCAACATGCTGGCCAGCGCGTCGCGCGCCTATGCGGCGCTGAACGGCCGCGACTTCGTGATCCCCGACGACGTGAAATACCTGGCCCCGCCGACCCTGCGTCATCGCGTGATCCTGGCCCCCGGCGCCGAGATCGAAGGGCTGGGCGTCGACCAGGTGATCGGCCAGATCGTCGACCGGATCGCCGCCCCGCGATGATGCGGCCGACGGCCAGGGCGGCGCTGCTGTTCGGCGCCGGTGTGCCGATGTCGCTGGCCGCCGGGCTGGCGGCGGAACCGCTATGGCCGTTCGGCCTTGTCTATCTGGGCATCGCCCTGCTGCTGACCGGCCTCGACGCGATCCTGATACCCGCCCGCCGGCGGCTGCGCGTCGACGCGAAGATCCCCGACATCCTGTATGTCGGCGACCGCGACGCCCTGGCCCTGACTCTGGCCTTCGACGACGCCCGCTCCGCGGCCTCTCTCGACCTGGCCTGCGACACCGGCCCGCTGCTGGAGCCGCCGCCGCGCCAGACGATCCGGCTGTCGGCCGGCCGCATCGCCGAACTGACGATCCCGTTGGTGCCGCGCCGCCGCGGCACCGCCGCGATCGAACGGCTGTGGCTGCGCTGGCGGGGGCCGCTGGGCCTGATGGCCCAACAGCGGATCGACCCGCTGGACGCCGGCGTGCCGGTGGTGCCGAACGTGCGCGCGGTGCGCAGCGCGGCGGCCCGTCTCAACACCCGGGACGCGCCGTTCGGCTCAAAGGTCCAGAAGCAGCAGGGCGACGGCTCGGAGTTCGATGCGTTGCGCGACTACGTCCCGGGCCTCGACCGCCGGTCGATCGACTGGAAGCATTCCGCCCGCCACCGCTCGCTGTTGTGCAAGGAGTTCCGCACCGAGCGCAACCACCAGATCGTGCTGGCGATCGATACCGGCCACCTGATGAGCGAGCCGCTGGCCGGCGTGCCCAAGCTGGACCACGCGATCAATGCCGGCCTGATGCTAACCTACATGTCGCTGCGCGCCGGCGACCGGGTCGGGCTGTTCGGTTTCGACTCCGCGGTACGCCACGCCTCGGCCCCGGTCGGCGGGCTGCACAATTTCTGGCGGCTGCAGCAGGCGTCGGCCGGCCTCGACTACCGCGCCGACGAGACCAACTTCACCCTGTGCCTCGCCGATCTGCTCGGCCGGCTGAACCGCCGCTCGCTGGTGGTTCTGCTGACCGATTTCGTCGACACCACGACGGCCGAGCTGATGGTGGAGAACCTGCAGCGGCTGTCGCGCAAGCATCTGGTGCTGTTCGTCGCGCTGCGCGACGGCGATCTGCACGCCACCGTCGAGGCGACGCCGGAGAGCTTCGGCGACGTGGCGCGGGCGGTGATCGCCGACGACTTCCTGCGCGAGCGGGCGGTGGTGCTGGAGCGTCTGCACCGCCTGGGCATTCACAGCATCGAGGCGCCCAGCGGCCGGATCAGCATGGAGCTGGTAAACCGCTATCTGTTGATCAAACGTCAAGACCTGATCTGATGAACTGGCGACCGGCCGCAACACGGGACGGGACATGGCGAACGACCTGCTGAAGAGCTATTCGTTCCGGCGCGAGCGCGAGCAGGACTGGCGCGCGCTGGAGGCGATGGTCGCCAAGACCGATACCGGCGGGCTGAAGGCCCTGTCGGCGGACGAGGTCATGCGCCTGCCCGGCCTCTATCGCGCCACGATCTCGTCGCTGTCGGTGGCGCGCAGCATCTCCCTGGACCGCAACGTCGTGCAGTTCCTCGAGGGGTTGGCGGTGCGCGCCTATTTCTGTGTCTACGGGACGCGGACCGGGCTGATGGAGGCGCTCTCGGCGTTCTTCGGCGTCGGTTTCCCGCAGGCCGTGCGCGATGCCCGGCGGAGCATCGCCGTGTCCGGCTTCGTCTTCGCCCTGGGTATCTTCGCCGGCTTCCAGATGACGGCCGGTAACGAGGACTGGTTCTATACATTCGTCGGCACCGATATGGCCGGCGGGCGCGACCCCTCCGCCAGCACCGATTTCCTGCGCGCGGTGCTGTTCGACGAGCCGGACTCGCTGGAATCGCTGAACCTGTTCGCCAGCTTCCTTTTCAGCAACAACGCCCGGGTCGGCATGCTGTGCTTCGCCCTGGGCTTCGCGTTTGGCGTGCCGGTCCTGCTGCTGCTGATCAACAACGGGCTGATGCTGGGGGCGTTCCTGGCCCTCTATCACGGACGCGGCCTGCTCGGCGACCTCTCGGGCTGGCTCTTGATCCACGGCGTGACCGAGTTGCTGGCGGTCGTGCTGTGCGGCGGCGCCGGCATGCTGCTGGGGCAGGCACTGGCCTTTCCCGGCCGGCACACGCGCATGGCGAACCTGGCGATCCAGGGCCGGCTGGCGGCGCGCATCGTGCTGGGCGCGGTGGCGATGTTCTTCCTCGCCGCGCTGCTGGAGGGCTTCGGCCGCCAGTTGATCAACGACACCGGCACCCGGGCCCTGGTCGCCGGCACCACCGCCGTGCTCTGGGCCTTCTATTTCATCCGCGTCGGACGCCGGAGGCGGCATGGCGACGACCGGTAGCCAGCCCGTGCCGGGGATGCTCGGCCCGTCGGCTCAGCAGCGCAGGATCGTCACCCCGGAGGGCGTGGCGCTGACCGTGGAACTCGCACCGCGCGGCGATCGCGCGGCGGCGCTTCTGATCGACCTGTTGATCATCGTCATCGCCCTCGCCCTGCTGACCTTGCTGGTGTTCCTGATCATCGCCGCGAGTTTCGGCCGGGGCGGCGGCTGGATGCTCTCGTTCATCCTGATCGCGGCGTTCCTGTTGCGCAGCTTCTATTTCGTCTATTTCGAGCTGCGCTGGCAGGGAACCACGCCCGGCAAGCGCAAGATGGGGTTGCGGGTGATCGACCGCGCCGGCGGGCCGTTGCGGACCGATGCGGTGTTCGCCCGCAATCTGATGCGGGAGGTCGAGGTCTTCATGCCGATCGCCTTCCTGTTCGGGGCCGAGGCGGGCGACCTGTTTTCCTGGCTGGCGCTGATCTGGGCCCTGGTGTTCGTGCTGCTGCCGTTCTTCAACAAGGACCGGCTGAGGGCCGGCGACATCGTCGCCGGCACCTGGGTGGTGACGGCGCCGAAGGCGGTCCTGCTGTCCGACCTGGCGGATCCGAAGGTGGCGCTGCGGCCGCTCGGATCGGCAAGGCCCGACGGCATCGCCTTCACCGCCGAGCAGCTTGCGATCTATGGCATCTACGAGCTGCAGACGCTGGAATCGGTGCTGCGCGGAACCGGGCCGGATATCGGCGAGACCCGGGCCGCGGTGGCGGACCGCATCCAGCGCAAGATCGGCTGGATCGATCCGGCCGCGGGCGGCCGCCGCGCCGAGCCCAAGGTGTTCCTGGAAGCCTTCTACGGCGCCCTGCGCCAGCATCTGGAAACCCGCATGCTGTTCGGCGTGCGCCGCAAGGACAAGCACGACAAGCGGTAG
>JABDIP010000321.1 GCA_013003675.1 Inquilinus sp. | reverse complement strand
TGGCGGTCAACATCGCCGCGATCATCTCCATCTGGCTGTTCTACGACATTGCCATCCTGGGCAATGAGCGCACGATCGAACTCGGCGCGTGGATTCACAGCGGCGGCTTCCAGGTCGATTGGGCGCTGCGGCTCGCCACGCTGACGGCGGTCATGCTGATCGTCGTCAACGGCGTCTCCGGGCTGGTGCACATATATTCCATCGGCTACATGGCGCACGATCCGCACCGGCCCCGGTTTTTCGCCTATCTCAGCCTGTTCACCTTCATGATGCTGATGCTGGTGACGGCCGACAATTTCGTCCAGATGTATTTTGGTTGGGAGGGTGTCGGCCTCGCCTCCTATTTGCTGATCGGCTTCTGGTATCTGAGGCCGACCGCCAACGCCGCGGCGATCAAGGCGTTCCTGGTCAACCGGATCGGCGATTTCGGCTTCGCGCTCGGCATCTTCTCGGTCTTCGTCATCTTCGGCTCGGTGCGGTTCGACGTGATCTTCGCCGTCGCGCCTGAGCTGGCCGGCACCAGTTTCGACTTCCTCGGCTATCAGGTCGACGCCCTGACCACCGCCTGCCTGCTGCTGTTCATCGGGGCGATGGGCAAGTCGGCCCAGCTCGGCCTGCATACCTGGCTGCCCGACGCGATGGAGGGCCCGACCCCGGTCTCGGCGCTGATCCACGCGGCGACCATGGTCACCGCCGGGGTCTTCATGGTCGCCCGGCTGTCGCCGCTGTTCGAATTCGCCCCGGTCGCGCTGATGGTGGTGACGGTGGTCGGTGCCGCCACCTGCTTCGTGGCGGCGACCATCGGCATGACCCAGTTCGACATCAAGCGGGTGATCGCCTATTCGACCATGAGCCAGCTCGGCTACATGTTCTTCGCGCTCGGCGTTTCGGCCTATTCGGCGGCGATCTTCCATCTTCTGACCCACGCCTTCTTCAAGGCGCTGCTGTTCCTCGGCGCCGGCTCGGTGATCCACGCCATGTCCGAGGAGCAGGACATGCGCAACATGGGCGGCATCTGGCGCAAGATCCCGTGGACCTATGGGTTGATGTGGGTCGGCAGCCTGGCCCTGGCCGGCATTCCGATCTTCGCCGGCTACTACTCCAAGGACCTGATCCTGGAATCGGCCTATGCCGACCATAGCTGGTTCGGCGATCTCGCCTTCTGGCTCGGCGTCGCCGCGGCCTTGATGACCGCCTTCTATAGCTGGCGGCTGATCTTCATGACCTTCCACGGCCAGCCCCGCGCCAGCGCCGAGGTGATGGCCCATGTCCATGAATCGCCCTGGGTGATGCTCGGACCGCTGGTCGTCCTCGCCGCCGGGTCCGTGGCCGCCGGTTACATCGGTTATGAAGTGTTCGGCGGCGCGGTCGAGAGCCGCGAGGCGTTCTGGCGCGACGCGCTGTTCATGCTGCCGGGCAACGACACCATCGAGGCGGCGCACCACGTGCCATGGGAGATCAAGTCGCTGCCGATCGCCGTCGCGTTCGCCGGCATCGCGCTTGCCTTCGTCGCCTACATGGCGATACCGGGACTGCCACGGGTCGTCAGCATTGTGTTCAAGCCCCTCCACGCGCTGTTCTTCCGCAAATGGTATTTCGACGAGTTGTACGATCTGATCGTCGTGCGGCCCTGTCTTCGGCTCGGCAACCGGCTGTGGAAGTCGGGCGACGGCACGGTGATCGACGGGTTCGGCCCCGACGGCATCGCCAGCGTGACCATCGACCTGGCGCGGCGGGCGGGGCGGCTGCAGACCGGCTTCGTCTACCACTACGCCTTCGCCATGCTGATCGGCGTCGTGGCGCTGATTTCCTGGTATCTCTATCGGACGATGGGCTGAGGGCGCGGCGATGGAATCCTGGCCCTGGCTGACGATCGTCACCTTCCTGCCGCTGTTCGGCGCGTTCCTGATCTTCGTGCTGGCGCGCGGCGCCCAGGAGGACGTGGAGCGTGGCGCCCGGCAGACGGCGATCTTGGCGACCGGCGCCACCTTCCTGTTGTCGATCTACATCTGGTTCGAGTTCGACCGGGGAACTGCGGACTTCCAGTTCGTCGAACGGGTCGACTGGATCCCCGGGCTCGACATCGCCTACCACATGGGCGTGGACGGCATCTCGATGATGTTCGTCCTGTTGTCGACCCTGCTGACGCCGATCTGCATCCTGGCAAGCTGGCGCAGCATCCGGGTCCGGGTGAAGGAGTACATGATCTCCTTCCTGATCCTCGAGACCATGATGGTCGGGATGTTCTGCGCCCTCGACTACGTGCTGTTCTATGTCTTCTTCGAGGGCGTGCTGATCCCGATGTTCATTATCATCGGCATCTGGGGCTCGGGCGAACGGCGCGTATATGCCGCCTTCAAGTTCTTCCTGTTCACCCTGGCCGGTTCGGTGCTGATGCTGCTGGCACTGCTGGCGATGTATCTCGAGGCCGGGACGACCGACATCCCGACCCTGCTGGCGACCGATTTCTCCTACGACATGCAACGCTGGCTGTGGATTGCCATGTTCGCCTCCTTCGCGGTGAAGGTGCCGATGTGGCCGGTCCACACCTGGCTGCCGGACGCCCATGTCGAGGCGCCGACCGCCGGCTCGGTAATCCTGGCCGGGGTGCTTTTGAAAATGGGCGGCTACGGCTTCCTGCGCTTCTCGATCCCGATGCTGCCGGAGGCGACGGCGTATTTCACCCCGCTCGTCTACACCCTCAGCATCGTCGCGATCATCTATACCTCGCTGGTCGCCCTGGCGCAGGAGGACATGAAGAAGCTGATCGCCTATTCGTCGATCGCCCATATGGGCTATGTGACGATCGGCATGTTCACCCTGACCGAGCAGGGGGTTCAGGGCTCGATCTTCCAGATGCTGAGCCACGGCGTGGTGTCCGGCGCGCTGTTCCTGTGCGTCGGCGTCCTCTACGACCGGCTGCACAGCCGCGAGATCGCGCGTTTCGGCGGCCTGGTGAACATCATGCCGAAATACGCCGCCGTTTTCATGATCTTCACCCTGGCCTCGGTCGGCCTGCCGGGCACCAGCGGTTTCGTCGGCGAATTCCTCAGCCTGGCCGGCGCCTTCATCGCCAACACCTGGGTCGGCGCCCTGGCGGCGATCGGTGTCGTGCTGGGGGCGGCCTATATGTTGTGGCTCTATCGCCGGGTGATCTTCGGCGAACTGACCAAGGAAGATCTGAAGGGCATGCTCGACCTCGGCCCTCGGGAGGTGGCGATCTTCGTGCCTCTGATCCTGGTCGTCCTTTGGATGGGCATCTATCCGACCAGTTTCATCGAGGTGATGGAAGTCTCCGTCGCCAAGCTGATCGAAGACCACCAGTTCGCCCTGCGCTCCGCGGGTTCGACGCTATTGGCCGGGCGCTGAGGGGGACACGCGACGATGCCTGAAACCCTGGTGGACATGATGCCGGCGCTGCCGGAACTGTTCCTCGCCTGCGCCGGCATGGCGCTGCTGATGATCGGCGTCTTCCGCCGCGGGGAGTCGACCCGCTCGGTGTCCTACCTGGCCGTGTTGTGTTTCGCGATCGCAGCGGTGCTGGTGGTCGCCGGCGGCAGCGGCCCGGTATCGGCCTTTGGCGGACTGTTTGTCGTCGACGGCTTCGCGACCTTCGCCAAGCTGCTGATCCTGTTGGCGACGGCGCTCGCCGTGGTGATGAGCCAGGGCTTCATCCATCGCGAACGGATGGCCCGCTTCGAATACACGGTGCTGATCGTCTTCGCGGCGCTCGGCATGCTGATGATGGTCAGCGCCAACGACCTGATGTCGCTCTATCTCGGGCTGGAGCTCCAGAGCCTGTCGCTCTATGTCGTCGCGGCGATCCGGCGCGACAATGTGCGCTCATCGGAGGCCGGGCTGAAGTACTTCGTCCTCGGCGCCCTGTCGTCCGGCATGCTGCTCTATGGCGCCTCGATGGTCTACGGCTTCAGCGGCACGACCCGGTTCCCGGAGATCGCCCAGGTGCTGGGCGGCGGCGACACCGCGTCGATCGGGCTGATCGTCGGGCTGGTGTTCGTCGTCGCCGGGATCGCCTTCAAGATCTCCGCCGTGCCGTTCCACATGTGGACGCCGGACGTCTACGAAGGATCGCCGACGCCGGTCACCGCTTTCTTCGCGGTGGCGCCGAAGATCGCCGCCATCGCGATGTTGATCCGCGTGTTAATCGGGCCGTTCGGCGATCTGGTCGGACAATGGCAACAGATCATCGTCGTCACCTCCATCCTGTCGATGGCGCTCGGCGCCTTTGCCGCGATCAACCAGCGCAACATCAAGCGGCTCATGGCCTATTCCTCGATCGGCCATATCGGCTATGCGCTGGTCGGCCTCGCCGCCGGCAACGAGGCGGGGGTACGCGGCGTGCTGGTCTACATGGCGATCTATCTCGCCATGAATGTCGGCACCTTCGCCTGCATCCTGTGCATGCGGGTGAACGGGCGGATGGTGGAGGGTGTCGCCGACCTCACCGGGTTGAGTCGGACGCATCCGCTGATGGCCGCGGCGCTCGCGGTGTTCATGTTCTCCATGGCCGGGATTCCGCCGCTCGCCGGTTTCTTCGGCAAGCTCTACGTCTTCCTCGCGGCGATCGACGCGGGGCTCTATACGCTGGCGGTGATCGGCGTTCTGGCCAGCGTGGTGTCGGCCTTCTATTACATCCGCATCGTCCGGCTGATGTATTTCGACGAGCCGACCGAAGCGTTCGACAAGCCGATCGACGGCGACATGGCGACCCTGTTGGTCCTGTCGGCGGCGTTCGTGCTGTTCTTCTGGCTGATCCCGGCGCCGGTCGTCGACGCCGCCGCGGCCGCCGCCGCGACATTGTTCTAGGGACGTCCCGGACCCTCTTGACCCCCGTCGAACCCCGCGATGCGCTCGACCCGTCGCCGGCATGGCCGCCGGGCTGGACGGTGATCGCACGTCAGGCCGTCGGTAGCACCAACGACGAGGCCAGGACGCTGGCGGTTGGCGGTGCGGCCGACCGGACCATCGTCTGGGCCGACGAGCAGACCGGCGGGCGCGGCCGCCGCGGGCGTGCCTGGGCGTCACCGCCCGGCAACCTGTACTGTTCGGCGATCCTGCGGCCGGACTGCGCGTTGGCCGCCGCCGCCGAACTCGGTTTCGTCGTCGCCCTGGCCGTTGCCGAGGCGGTGGCGCGGATCGCGCCGGGACTGGCCGGGTTGGGGCTCAAATGGCCCAATGACGTCCTGGCCGGAAAGCGGAAGTTGGCCGGCATCCTGCTGGAATCCTCCGGCCGGGCGGATGGGCGAACCGATTGGGTGGTGGTCGGTTGCGGTGTCAATCTCGCCAGCCATCCGCGGGGAGCCGAGTATCCGGCGACCGATCTGGCCAACGAGGGTATCGTGGGGGTGAAGGCGGCCGATCTGCTCTGCGCCTATCTCGAGGCGCTGGGGGGCTGGCTGGCGCGGTGGCGCCGGGATGGTTTCCCGCCGGTCCGCGGCGCCTGGCTCGACCGGGCGGTCGGCCTGGGCGAGGCGATGACCGTGCGGCTCGACCGCGAAACCGTGCCGGGGCGGTTCGTCGGCCTCGACGAGCACGGTGCGCTGCGGCTGGGGCTCGCCGAGGGCGGCGAACGGCGGATCACCGCCGGCGACGTGTTCATGGGAGACGGCTGATGCTGTTGGCGATCGACTCGGGCAATACCAACGTCGTCTTCGCCGTCTATGACGGCGCGGAGCGGCGCGGCATCTGGCGGATTGCCACCGAGGCACGCCGCACCTCCGACGAATACGCGGTGTGGCTGCTGCAGCTCATGGCAATGGCCAAGCTGAAACAGGCCGACATCACCGACGCCATCATCGCCAGCGTCGTGCCCACTGCGACCTTCAACCTGATCCGCCTGTGCCAGCATCATTTCGACTGCACGCCGCTGGAGATCGGGGCGCCGGGCGTCGATCTGGGGGTCGGGGTCAAGCTCGACAGCCCGGGCGACGTCGGCGCCGACCGGCTGGTGAACGCCGTCGCCGCCCGCGAGATCCTCGATCCGCCGCTGATCGTCGTCGATTTCGGCACCGCGACCACCTTCGACATCGTCGATGGCGAGGGCGACTATTGCGGTGGCGTGATCGCGCCGGGGATCAACCTGTCGATCGAGGCGCTGCACCGCGCCGCGGCGAAGCTGCCCAAGGTGGAGGTGGCCCGGCCCAAGAATGTCATCGGCAAGTCCACCATCGGTGCCATGCAGTCGGGTATCTTCTGGGGCTATGTCGGCCTGGTCGAGGGGCTGGTCGGCCGGATCAAGGCGGAATACGGGGCACCGATGCATGTGCTGGCGACCGGCGGCCTGGCGCCGCTGTTCAGCGCCGCGACCGACCAGATCGAGGCGATCGACGGCGAACTCACCATGCGCGGCCTGGTGCGCATCTTCGAGCGGAATCGCAAGACATGATGGACGGGACCGCGG
>JABDIP010000300.1 GCA_013003675.1 Inquilinus sp. | reverse complement strand
ACCCCCAGCGCAACGGCGATGGGCACATTGATCATGACCATCGCCAGCAGCGCGACCGTCAGCTAGAGCATCGTCATCGGGGCGGCCCGTCCCCGGCGGGATCGAGAGGGGTCTCCGTGTCGAGGATCGGCGCCCGCCCGATCGCCTCGCGCCAGAGGATCGGCCAGTTGAGGATCTGGGCGACGATGAACAGCACCGCGCCGATCGGTATGACCGACTGGGTGAACGAGACCGGCACCCAGGGCAGGCTGACCAGGGTGAGGCCTTGCAACAGCACGACGACCTGGTATCCGACAGCGGCGAGCACGGCGAAGAACGAGAGGGTGATCGCCTCGGCGGCGAGCACGGCGGCGGTGCGCCACGGCACCGGGATCGCCGCGACCAGGCCGGAGAACCCGATATGGCTGCGCTTCAGCGCGGCCAGCGCCGCCCCGTAATAGGTCAGCCAGGCCAGCAGGATCGACGCCACCTCGTCGTACCAGGAGAGCGAATGGCCGGCCTTGCGGAAGATCACCGCGAAGAAGACCAGAGCCGTCATCGCCACCATCAGGGTGACGACGACCGAGATCATCGCGACCTCGAACAGGCGCCTGAACCGGTGGAGGATCGGTGGCATGGCCGGGTTCCCGAACAACGAGGAGCCTGCTTGCAGATGAAGAATCGCCCCCGGAGAGTCGTCCCCGGGGGCGTCGTTGTCCAGGTTAGGTTGTGGCGGTCACTGCCCGGCTGCCAGACCCAGCGCCGTTTCGATCATCGCTGCGGCGCCCGCCACCTCGTTGCCGAACTGCTCGTAGATCGGCGCGCTGGCGGCGACGAAGCTGGCCTTGTCGACCTCGTTGACCGCCATGCCGCCATCGATCAACTGCTGCAGCAGCTCTTGCTCGAGCCGGGCCGCGGTATCGTACACAAAGGCCTGGGTGTCCCGGGCGGCCTGGGTCAGGATTTCCTGCACGTCGGCCGGCAGGCTGGCGAACCGCCCTTCGCCGACCAGCACATAGGCCGGCGTATAGACGTGGCCGGAGATCGACAGGTATTCCTGCACCTCGTTGAACCGGGCACTGGCGATCTGCGGCAGCGGGTTCTCCTGGCCGTCCATCACGCCGGTCTGCAACGCGACGAACACTTCGGAAAACGACAGCGGCGTCGGATTGGCGCCGTAGGACTGGAACATCCGCACCCGCCACGTGCCGCTCGGCGTGCGCAGCTTGATGCCTTGCAGATCGTCCGGTGTCTCGATCGGGCGGACGTTGTTGGTGATGTGACGGAAGCCGTTCTCCCAGACCGCGAGGATACGATAGCCCTGGGGCGCCACGGACGGCGCGATGTCGGACCAGAAGATATCCCGCTCGATGCGCCGCATATGTTCCCGGTTCTGGACCAGATAGGGCATCTCGAAGAGGCCGAACTCGTCGCTGACCGTCGACATCACCGAAGACGGCAACGAGAAGTCGATGGTGCCGAGCCGCAGCTTCTGGAGCATCTCGCGGTCGGAGCCGAGTTGGCTGGAGCCGAAGACGGTGACCTGGGCCCGGTCGCCGAGTCGTTCGTTGGCGACCCGGGCGAACTCTTCCGCCGACAGAGCGAACAGGCTGCCCGGCGCGCCGACATGGCCGAATTTCAGCTCGATCTGCGCCGAAGCGGCCGGCGCCGACAGGATTGTCAGTCCCGCGAGCAGCAATCCGAATTTCTTGAAAACCGACAGTATCATGGTTGCCTCCTCTGGCATTCGGCCGATTTTTTCGGCCGCGAAATGGCGTTTCGGGTTCTCAGCAGTCGGGAAGCGCCGGCGTATCGACGCTACCGGAGAGGAACGGCTGTCCGTCGGGGCCGTCGACGGGCCCCTGTATGCGTGTTGAATGCCGCTCGCCCGGGTAGGCCATGGTGCTCCCTGCTCCGTGCTCCCCCGGTCATTGGGGGTTGACGCATGCGGTGCGGCGGCCGCCGACGTCAACCGTCCCCATGTGCCGGGGACGTCGCTACCCTTCGACGGATGGTTGTATTGCTTTTTGCCGGTGATGTAAAATTTCCTGATCGACGGCGACACCGTTCGGAAGCCGGCGCCGGTGCGCCAACTGTTTGTTTCGTGGGATATTTCCGCATGCCGCGGGCGCTGACGCCGGCCGCCGGGCGCCGCCTCGGCCGGCGGATTTCAGTTTCCCGCCGGCCTGTGCGAAATTCTTGTCGCCGCGATCCGCCGCCATCGCGAGGACAGGACGAAGGGGCAGCTACACCATGGCCATGGGAGCAGGAACACAGGACGCCGCCACCGGCGCCTGGGTCGGCCGCCTGCGCCGGGAATGTCGCGGCCAGGTGCTGACTGACGCGTATGCGCGCGGCCGCTACGCCACCGACGCGTCGATCTATCAGATCCTGCCGGCCGGGGTGGTCCTGCCGATGTGCGACGAGGACGTGACGGCGGCGCTGCAGGTGGCCGCCGAGGCCGGGCTGTCGGTGACCGCCCGCGGCGCCGGCACCTCGCAGGGCGGGCAGGCGATCGGCGACGGGCTGGTCATCGACTTCAGCCGCCATCTGAACCGGATCGAGCGGATCGACCCGGAGGCGCGGTCGGCCAGGGTGCAGCCCGGCGTGGTGCTCGACCGGTTGAACGCGGCGCTGAAACCGCACGGCCTGTTCTTTCCGGTGGAACCCTCGACCGCCAGCCGATGCACCATCGGCGGCATGGCCGGCAACAACAGCAGCGGGGCCCGGTCGATCGTCTATGGCAAGACGGTGGACAACGTGACGGCGATCGACGCGCTGCTGGCCGACGGCTCGGCCCTGCGGTTCGAGCCGATGCCGGCGAACCTGCCGAGCGGTGATGCCGATCCGCGCGGGGTCGATCTGGTCCAGCGGGTGCGCGACATCGCCATCCGCGAGGCCGGCGAGATCGAGCGGCGGTTTCCCAAGGTGCTGCGACGGGTCGGCGGCTACAATCTCGATACCGTCTCGACCGGGGGCCACAACATGGCCCATCTGCTGGTCGGGTCGGAGGGCACGCTGGCACTGTCGACCGGCATCGAGCTGGCGCTTGCCCGTCTGCCCGAGCACCGGGTGCTCGGGGTCTGCCACTTCCCGAGCTTCCGCGAGGCGATGGAGTCGGCCCGTCCCCTGGTCGAGCTCGGACCGACGGCGGTCGAGCTGGTCGACCACACGCTCATCGCCCTGGGCCGGGAGATTCCGCTGTTCCGCGACAGCCTGGCCAAATTCGTGCGCGGCCGGCCCGGCGCCCTGTTGCTGGTGGAGTTCGCCGGCGGCGACCGCGCGGCGCTGGAGCGCAAATTGGCCGAGCTGGACGAGGCGATGGCGTCGTTCGGCCTGGCGGATGCCGTCGTCAGGGCCACTGAACCGGCGCTGCAAAAGGAGATCTGGGAGGTCCGCAAGGCGGGCCTCAACATCATGATGTCGATGAAATCCGCCGGCAAGCCGGTCTCCTTCATCGAGGATTGCGCCGTGCCGCTGGAGCATTTTGCCGACTACACCGCCGGCATCGACGAGATCTTCGCCCGCCATGGCAAGACCGGCACCTGGTATGCCCACGCCGCGGTCGGCTGCCTGCACGTCCGCCCGATCCTCGACATGCGGGACTCCGGCGACGTGAAGGCGATGCGCGAGATCGCCGAGGAGGCCTTCGCGCTGGTCCGGAAATTCAAGGGATCCCATTCCGGCGA
>JABDIP010000292.1 GCA_013003675.1 Inquilinus sp. | reverse complement strand
ATCGTAGTTGGTCCTGAGATCCGTCGAATGGCACTCGGCGCAGCGGGCGTTCCAGTTATTGACCGGGCCGCTCCAGTGCAGTGGATCGTCCGGTTCCGAGCGGGCGGCCGGATACAGGTCGAACCAGCGACCCGCCGCCGGATCCCAGGCGATGGTGAAGGCCTGGAGGCGACCGCCCGGCAGGGCGACGAGGTATTGCTGCAACGGCTCGATGCCGAATGTGTACAGAACCTCGAAATCGGCGGCCGCGCCGTCCGGCCCCGTGGTATGGATGAAATACCCGCCATCGCGCCTGTGGAAACGGGTGGCGGCACCGTCGCTGCGGGTGAAGATCTCACCGGAGAAATCGCCGAGCACGGTCTCGTCTGTGGCCCGCTCCATCGCATGGAAATGATGTGACGTCTGCCACGCGGCCAGCTGATCCGCGTGGCAGCCGGCACAGGTCTCGGTCGGCACGAAATCGATGCCGTCCGTGCCGGCGCGAACCGCCTCGCGAGGCCAAACAGGCGCCTGCCCTTCGGCCCTGAGCACATCGTTCAGAAGCCCGCCGACCAACATGATGGCGAAAACGGTTGCGATGAAGATCGTGCGGGCCAACCAACCCATCGAATCCCGCGCGTCGGCCAAGCCAGCCCCGATTTCGTCAGATGGTTGCAGATGCGGTCGACGACTCTACAAAGAACAATAGCGCAGAGGCACCGCGTATCAACGTTGGTCAGTCGCCTGTCCCGGCGCTAGCATCGCCATGGGTTACGCGCTGCCTCATGACCACAGCCGCCATATCTGGAGATCGCCGCGTGGACATGTTCTCGGCCCTCATTCAACCGGTGATCCTGATCCCCGGCGTCGGCCTCCTGATCATGTCGACTACCGCACGGTTCGGTCAGTTGGAGGCGGAGGTCGGCAAGGTGGCGGGACGAACCGACCCGGCAAGCCGACAGCTCGTCGCCGCCTTGATGCGCCGCGCCGGCAAGTTCCGTCTCGCCCTGATGGCGCTGTATTCGAGCGCCGCGATCCTGGCCAGCGCCAGCCTGATCGGCGGCGTGCTGATGCTCGTTTCCGACGCCGGCACGGTGGCGGTGCAGGTCCTCACCTGCATTGCGGTTCTGTGCCTGTTCGCCGCCCTGATCACTCTCCTGATCGAATCCCGCATGGCGATCGAGGCGCTGGACCATCTGGCGGGCGAAGGCGATGCGGGGGAGTGAGCACCGCAAGGTATCGGCAAACCGCCTCTTAGCCCGTCCGTCGTCTGATCTGCGGCATGCCTAGGCGCCGGCGCAACAGACGGCGCACCGGCCGGTGCAGCAGTTTCTCCAGTTCGATGAGGACGAAGATCGCCGCCGGCACCGCCAGGATCAGCAGCCAGATCTCGAACGACAGCGGTCGTGAGTCGAACACCGTCTGGAAGGGTGGCAGGTAGGTGTAGGCGATCTGGAACAGGACCACGATCGCGACCGCGATCCAGGTCGCCCGCGCCTCGCCATTGGCCAGCCCGGAATAGGCCGGCGCCTCCATCCGGCGCACGTTGAGCAGGTAGAAGACCTCGAACATCACCAGCGTATTCACCGCCGCTGTTCGGGCCGTCTCCAGATCGTCGCCGCCAACCCGCACCCACAGGAAGACGCCGAACACGCCGAGCACCAGGACGGCCGAGACCAGCAAGACGCGCCAGACCAGGAAACCGGACAGCAACGGCTCGTCCGGGCGACGCGGCCGGCGGCGCATCACCCGCGGCTCCGCCGGCTCGAAGGCGAGCGCCAGCGCCAGGGTGACGGCGGTGATCATGTTGATCCACAGGATCTGTGCCGCGGTGATCGGCAAGGCCCGGCCGAAGGCGATCGCGGTCAGGATCGTGAAGGCCTCGCCGCCATTGGTCGGCAGAATGAACAACAGCGCCTTCTTCAGGTTGTCGTAGACGGTGCGCCCTTCCTCCACGGCGTCGGCGATCGAGGCGAAATTGTCGTCGGTCAGCACCATCTCGGAGGATTCCTTGGCGACCTCGGTCCCCTTCAAACCCATCGCCACGCCGACCGCCGCCCGTTTCAGCGCCGGGGCGTCGTTGACGCCGTCGCCGGTCATCGCCACGACGGCGCCGTCGGCCTGCAGCGCGTCGACCAGGCGCAGCTTGTGCTCCGGGCTGGTCCGCGCGAACACGTCGATCTCCGCCGTCTTCTGCCGCAGCGCCTGGTTGTCGAGGCCGTCGATCTCCTGGCCGATGAGGCAGGCATCCGGGTGCTCCAGCCCCAGCAGACCGGCGACCGCGCGGGCGGTGCGGGCGTGGTCGCCGGTGATCATCTTGACGCGGATGCCGGCGCGGCGGCAGCGCGCCACCGCCGCCACCGCCTCTTCGCGAGGCGGGTCAAGTTGCCCGAACAACCCGACAAAGATCAGCCCGTCCTCGACATCGTCGAACAGCAGGTCGCGATGATCGGTCGTCGTGTCGCGCCGGGCCAGCGCCAGCAGCCGGTGGCCGCGGCCGCCGATCTCGTCCATCCGCTGGTGCCAATAGGCGGGGTCGAGCGGCTCCTCGCCGTCATAGGTGGACTGCCGGTCGCACATCTCGAGTAGGCGCTCCGGCGCGCCTTTCACATGGATGACCGCGTGCCCCTCATGGTCGTGGTTCAGGGTCGCCATGAAGCGGTGCTCGGAATCGAACGGGATCACGTCGATCCGCGGCCAGCACTGGTTCTCGAAGACCGGGTCGAACCCGGCCTTCAGCGCCGTGGCGACCAGCGCCCCCTCGGTCGGGTCGCCCTCCACGGTCCACTGCCCCTCGCTCTCGCGCAGGACCGCGTCGCTGCAGAGCAGGGCGCCATGGATCAGCGAGCGCAGCAACGGCCGGTGCTCCGCGGCGACCTCCTCGCCGTCCAGCTCGAAGGCGCCGGCCGGCGCATAGCCGGTGCCGCCGACGTCGAACAGGTGGCGGCCGGTGGCAATCGACCGCACGGTCATCTCGTTGCGGGTCAGCGTGCCGGTCTTGTCGGAGCAGATCACCGAGACCGAGCCGAGGGTCTCCACCGCCGGCAGCCGGCGGATGATCGCCCGTCGCCGGGCCATGCGCTGGACGCCGATCGCCAAAGTGATGGTCATGATCGCGGGCAGGCCCTCGGGGATGGCGGCGACCGCCAAGCCGACCGCGGCCAGGAACATGTCGTCGACCGCATAGCCGCGGACGGAGGTTCCGAACAGGGCGGTCGCCACCGCGACGACGACGATCGCCGCCGTCAGCACCCGGCCGAACACCGCCATCTGCCGCACCAGCGGCGTTTCGAGCGACTCCACCTCGACCAGCATGGTGCTGATCCGGCCGATCTCGGTCCGGTCGCCGGTGGCGATCACCACCCCGGTACCCTGGCCGTGGGTGACCAGGGTGCTGGAGAACGCCATTGCCGTGCGGTCGGTGAGCGGCGTCTCCTCCGGCAAGGCGCCGCTGGCCTTGTCGACCGGCAGAGACTCGCCGGTCAGCATGGATTCCTGGATTCGCAGGCCGCGCGCCGCGAGCAGCCTGAGATCGGCCGGAACCTTGTCGCCGGACTGCAGCAGGACGATGTCGCCCGGCACCAGATCGGCAGCCGACAGGACTTTCCGGTGACCGTCGCGCAACACTGTCGCGGTCGCTGACAGCAGGCCGCGGATCGCCTCCAGCGCCTGCTCCGCCTTGCCTTCCTGGATAAAGCCGATGACCCCGTTGACCAGGACGACGCCGAAGATCACCGCTGCGTCGACCCAATGGCGCAGCGCCGCCGTGATGGCGCCGGCGGCCAGCAGCACATAGATCAGCAGATTGTGGAATTGCAGGACGAAGCGCAGCAGAGGCCCGCGCCGTTTCGGCGGAGTCAGCCGGTTGGCACCGTAGCGGTCGAGCCGAAGGGCGGCCTCCTCGACGCCAAGCCCATGGCCGGAGCCGCCGATTTCGGCCAGTGCCTCGTCGGCGGTCCGCGCGTGCCAGGGAACGGCCACATCGTCAGCATCGATCGTCGTCATCGGCGCGCCTCGGTTCGGGGCCAGCCGCCACGCGCCGGACCACTCCTGCCGCGTCGTCCTTGAGATCGTTGACGGGCTTTCGCACGGCGGGGCGGCGGCCGCGTGGGGCCGGCGCAGGACGGTCCCACCGGGCGGCATCGGCGGCGATGATCTGCGTCAAGCATCCGACCGGCAGCCGCCCGCAGAGACAGCCGGCCCCGTCGCCGACGGCGGCCTTGCCGCCCGCCCGTCGTCTCGCCAGACTGCGCCGCCCATCTCACGCCGCATCCGGTGCCCGCCATGCCCGCCTCGCCGGTTAACGCCGACCGCATTTCGTCCAAGCAGGCAAGGCGCATCGCCCTTGCCGCGCAGGGCTTCGCACCGACCGCGCGGCGCGGCATCCGCCACGACCGGCGACATCTCGGTGCGGTCTTCGACCGGATCGGCCTTATCCAGATCGACTCGGTCAACGTCCTGGTCCGGTCACATTATCTGCCCCTGTTCTCGCGGCTCGGCCCCTGGCGCCGCGACCTGCTGCACGACCTCGCCTATGGCCGCCGGTCGCAGCGGCGGTTGTTCGAGTATTGGGGACACGAGGCGTCACTGCTGCCGGTGGAAACCCAGCCCTTGTTGCGCTGGCGTATGGCTCGGGCGGAGCGGCATCAGGGGGTGTGGGGCGGCGTCAGCGACTTCGCCCGAGAGCGGCCCGAGGAAGTCGAGGCGGTGTTCGCCGAGGTCGCGGCGCGCGGGCCGATCGGCGTCTCCGACCTCGAATTGGAAGAGCGCCGCACCGGCCCCTGGTGGGGCTGGCACGGCGGCAAGCTGGCACTGGAGTGGCTGTTCTGGGCCGGCCGCGTCACCACCGCCGGTCGCCGCGGCTTCGAACGGCTCTACGATTTACCGGAGCGGGTGCTGCCGCCGACGGTGCTCGACCAACCGACGCCAGCGGAAGACGAGGCCCAGCGGGGCTTGATCCGCATCGCCGCCGCCGCTCTCGGTATCGCCACGGAACGCGATCTGCGCGACTATTTCCGCCTCGACGCCGCCGACGGCAAGGTGCGGGTCGCCGAGCTGGTCGAGGCCGGCGCCCTGATGCCCGTCGCCGTCGAAGGTTGGCAGCAACCGGCCTATCTGCATCCCGAGGCCGCCATCCCAAGCCGGGTGACGGCGCGGGCCCTGTTGTCGCCGTTCGATTCCCTGGTCTGGGAGCGGCAGCGGACCGAGCGGCTGTTCGGCTTCCGC
>JABDIP010000017.1 GCA_013003675.1 Inquilinus sp. | reverse complement strand
GGTGGAGAGCGCAAGGAAGCCGACGACGACGAGGATGACGACGACGAGGGCGGCCCTTCCCTCTCGGTGATGGAGGAGCAGCTCAAGCCGCAGGTGCTGGAGAACTTCGATCGCATCGAAGCGACCTATCGCAAGCTGCATAAACAGCAGGAACAGCGCCTGGCCCTGATGCAGAAGGGCGAGTCGCCGACCAAGCAGGCCGACACCAAGTTCGAGAAGCTGAAGGCGGAAACCGTCGCGTTGATGGAGGACGTTCACCTCAACAACAACCGCATCGAGCAGCTCGTCGAACAACTCTACATCCTCAATCGCACCCTGGTCAGCTATGAGGGCAGGCTCCTGCGCCTGGCGCTCGACGCGAAGGTTTCGCGCGAGGGCTTCCTGCAGCAGCACTTCCACAACGAACTGGACGAGAACTGGCTCGAGCGTGTCGCCGGCATCGATGCCAAATGGGCTCGCTATGTCGACCGCAACGGCGAGGAGATCGCCGATCTGCGGTGCCAGATCGCCGAGATTTCCGAACTTGCCGCGCTGCCGCTGCCGGAGTTCCGGCGGATCGTCGCGACGGTGCAGAAGGGCGAGAAGGAGGCCGGCCGCGCCAAGAAGGAGATGGTCGAGGCCAATCTCCGCCTGGTCATCTCGATCGCCAAGAAATACACCAATCGCGGGCTGCAGTTCCTCGACCTGATCCAGGAGGGCAACATCGGCCTGATGAAGGCGGTGGACAAGTTCGAGTACCGCCGCGGCTACAAGTTCTCGACCTACGCGACCTGGTGGATCCGCCAGGCGATCACCCGCTCGATTGCCGATCAGGCGCGCACCATCCGGATTCCGGTGCACATGATCGAGACGATCAACAAACTGGTCCGTACCAGCCGGCAGATGCTGCATGAGATCGGCCGCGAGCCGAACCCGGAGGAGTTGGCCGAACGGCTGATGATGCCGTTGGAGAAGGTCCGCAAGGTGCTGAAGATCGCCAAGGAGCCGATCTCGCTGGAGACGCCGATCGGCGACGAGGAAGACAGCCATCTCGGCGATTTCATCGAGGACAAGAACGCGGTGCTGCCTTTGGATGCGGCGATCCAAGGCAATCTGCGCGAGACGACCACCCGGGTGTTGGCCAGCCTGACCGCCCGCGAGGAACGCGTGCTGCGCATGCGATTCGGCATCGGCATGAACACCGATCACACGCTGGAGGAGGTCGGCCAGCAGTTCTCGGTGACCCGCGAGCGTATCCGGCAGATCGAGGCCAAGGCGCTGCGCAAGCTGAAGCACCCCAGCCGGTCGCGCAAGCTGCGGTCCTTCCTGGACACTTAGACGGCTGGCGGCGGCCTTGCCGCCCGTCGCGCCGGATCGAAACGCCCATGCTGGACATCATCAAGGATCTGGTCCGCGCCAGTTGCCAGTTGCGTCGGCGCGATGGCGTGCAGCCCGAGCCCGAGGATCTGGCCCGCCAGCTGCGCCTGCCGCTCAAGGACGTGCGAAACCATCTGAAGATCGCCAAGGGGCTGGTGTCGCTGGACAGCGCGGTCGGCGACGATGGCCGCGCCGCGCTGACCGACGGTCTGTCCGCCTACGAAGAACTGATCCTGTGCCTGCGTTTCGAGATCGATCTCGGCGGCGATCCGGCGCTTGAGCGGATCGGCGAGGAGTTCCTGGAGACCAAACGCCGTCTGCGCCGGATCGAGGCCAAGGCGGTCCGCCGGCTGCGCGAGGGCAAGGAGGCCGGGCCCGCCGAACCGGACTGACCGGCACCGGCGAGGCCCCCGCATTGGCCACTCGCGTGCGGTTTGCGCCGCTCCCGCCCCCGGGACCACTAGGCGCCGGTGCCGCGAGTTGCTATGACAACCTCCGCCAGGGCCCGTAGTTCAGTGGTCAGAACGCGCCGCTCATAACGGTGTTGTCGCAGGTTCGAATCCTGCCGGGCCCACCAGCGCAAGACCGATCCCGCCAGATCGCCGGGTTTAACCAGATCTCGACGGTGCGTCTGCTTCCCTTGTCAGGTGAGAGGCAGAAGATCGATCAGGATCAAAGTATTGATTTTGCTCGCCGTTAACCAAATCTACTAACAGAAAATTAACACGTCTTCCCCACTATGGGCATGTTCTATCAGGCATTTGTCTCGTTACTGAGACATCGTTGCATTGGCTTGGTTGGAGCGTATATCGGGGAAGATGATATATGTCGATCAGGAAACTGTGTCGGTGCGCTGGCCGTGTGAATCGCGGCTTCGCGGACAACGATAGCGGCTCTTCCGTCGTCGAATTCGCGATTCTGGCGCCGATGTTCTTCGCCATGGTGCTGACGGTCTTCGACGTCGCCATCATGTTCGGCAACAGCGTCATGCTCGATACCGCCGCCCAGGACGGGGCGCGGGCCGTGCGCACCGGCTATATTTACGAGAATGTCGGCGACCTGAGTAACATCGAAGGCACGGCCGAAGGCGATCCCGGCCAGAAGATGATGTTCGAGACCGCGGCGTGCGCCAGCATCGTCCTGATCGACTGCGACAGCATCTCCTACCGGGTCGCCAGGTTCGAC
>JABDIP010000190.1 GCA_013003675.1 Inquilinus sp. | reverse complement strand
CGCCCTGAGCACATCGTCGGACTTGTTGCGCTTGGCCGGATGCCAGAAGGCCGGATTGGCGTGGGTGATCGCGATCGGCCGCCCTGACACCTCGATGGCGTCGAGCGTCGAGCGTTCGGCGGAATGGGACATGTCGACGACCAGCCCGACGCGGTTCATCTCCTTGATGACCTCGCGCCCCATCCGGGTGATCCCGGCATCCTCGGCCTCGTAGGAGCCGGTCGCCAGCAGCGACTGGTTGTTGTAGCTGAGTTGCATGAACCGCGCGCCGAGCGCGTGCAGGACCTCGACCAGGCCGATGTCGTCCTCGATCGGGCTGCAGTTCTGAAACCCGAAGAATATCGCCGTGCGGTTCGTCCGTCGCGCTTCCAGCACATCGGCCGCCCAACGCCCTGGCATGATCAGGTCGCCGTGGCGCTCGAACAGCCGGTTCCAGGTCTCGATATTGGCGACCGTCTCGCGGAACAGCTCGTGGTAGCAGATGGTGACGTGGACCGCGTCGACGCCGCCGTCCCGCATCTGCCGGAAGATTTCTTCCGACCAGTTGCAGTATTGCAGGCCGTCGATGACCAAGGGCCGGTCCAGGGCGAGGCCGTCCGCCGTCATCGAGGCGTGCCCGAATTGACGTAGGCGGTCTTCACCGAGGTGTAGAATTCGGCCGCGTACCGGCCCTGCTCCCTGGGGCCGAAGCTGGAATTGCCGCGGCCGCCGAACGGCACGTGGTAGTCGGTGCCGGCAGTCGCCAGATTGACCATGACGCAGCCGGTCTTTGAATGCCGGCGGAAATGGTTGGCCCGCGCCAGCGACGTGGTGACGATGCCGGAGGTCAGGCCGAAATCGGTGTCGTTCGCGGTGGCCAGGGCCTCGTCGTAGGAGCCGACCTTGATCACGCAGGCGATCGGCGCGAACATCTCCTCCCGATTGACCCGCATGTCGTTTCGCGTTCCGGCGAACAGGGCAGGGGCCATGTAATAGCCGTCCGTGCCGAGCCGGAGACGGTCGCCGCCCAGGATGGGCTTGGCGCCCTCCTCGACGGCGATCCGGACATAGCCGAGGTTCGCTTCGAGCTGAGCCTCGCTGGCCACCGGGCCGATCTGCGTGCCCTCGGCGAGCGCATGCCCGACCCGCAGATTGCCGGCGGCGTCCGCCAGCTTTTCGACGAAGCCGTCGTGGACCTTCTCGTGGACGATCAACCGGGACGATGCGGTGCATTTCTGGCCGGTGCCGCCGTAGGCGCCGCCGGCGGCGCATTGCACGGCCAGATCGAGATCGGCATCGTCCATCACCACCAGCGGGTTCTTCGAGCCCATCTCGAGCTGGATCTTGGTCATATTGGCGACCGCGGACGCGGCAATGCCACGCCCGACATCGACCGAGCCGGTGAACGAGATCGCGTCGATCAGCGGGCTGTCGATGAGGCGCTGGCCGATCTCGCGGCCCGACCCCATCACCAGGTTGAACAGCCCGGGCGGCAAGTCCTGGCGGGCGATGATCTCGGTCAGCGCCCAGGCCGATGCCGGCGTCAGGTTCGCCGGCTTCCAGATGACCGCATTGCCGAAGGCGAGGGCCGGGGCGATCTTCCAGCTGGCGGTGGCGGTCGGGAAGTTCCACGGTGAAATGACGGCAACGACGCCGACCGGCTCGCGGCGCACATCGATCTCGATGCCGTCGCGCACCGAATCGGCGGTGTCGCCGATCTGCCGCAGCACCTCGGCCGCGAAGTAGGTGAAGAACTGCCCCGAGCGATACACCTCGCCGACGCCTTCTGCGCGTGGCTTGCCTTCCTCCCGCGACAACAGCTCGCCGAGTTCGCCGGAACGCTGCATAAGCTCGGTGCCGATCGCCATGAGCGCCGCGTAGCGCGCCTCCAGGCCAGACTTCGCCCAGACTGCCTGCGCCGAGCGCGCGGCGCCGAGCGCCTGTTCGAGCTGGTCGGCGGTCGCCTGGGAATAGGTGCCGACGATGTCGGACAGCTCGGACGGGTTGCGATTCTCGATCGCGGCATCCGACCCGACCCATTCGCCCGCGACATAGTTGCTGCTGACGTTCGGCACTCGGCATCCCTCCGAAACGGTAGGCCTTCGCATCGCGGCGATGGTGACCGATGAGCGTATTTTTGACTAACTGAAATAACTTCAGCATATTTCAATTCTCCTGAACCGAGGGCGGATCTCATGGTCGTCAGGGTCGAAGCGTTGCGCACCTTCGTAACCGTCGCGGAATCCGGCAACATCACCGACGCCGCCAATCAGCTCGGTCGGACGCCCTCGGCCGTATCGATGACCTTGAAGCAATTGGAGGAGCACCTTGGCCGACCGCTCTTCGAGGGCGACCGCAAATCCCGGCTGACCGGGCTCGGCGCCTATGTACTGGAGCAGGCGCGCCGGGAGGTCGAGCAGTTCACGCAGACCGTACGCTCGATCGAAAGCTACGCGCGGAACGAGATCGGCCAGATCTACGTCGCCTGCGTGCCGTCCTTTGCGACGCATCTCCTCCCACTGGTGCTGCGGACCTATCTGTCGAACTGGCCGCGCATCGAGATCGACATTCGGGACATGGATTCGCAGACGGTCTGGCGTTTCGTCGAGCAGGGCCGCGTCGACATCGGCATCGCGACCGCCCCGCGAGGGCAGGCCGCCGCGAACGTCACACCCTTGATGTCGGATCCCTATGGCGTCGTCTGTCCGGTCGGCCATCCGCTGACGGCGCTGGACCGGCCGCTCGGGTGGGGGGATCTGCGGGACCACACGTTCATCGCCAACGGGATCTGCGCGTTGATCGAAGACGCCGACTTCCAGGAGATCCTGAGCCGCTCGACGCTGATGGTTCGGAACACGACGTCCATCCTGGCCCTGGTCGCGTCGGGGGTCGGCGTCACCGTCCTGCCCCGCCTGTCCGTGCCCGTCGGTGCGGACCGGGTGCGGTTCCTGCCGCTCCACGACGAGCAACTCCTCCGACCGCTGCACATCATCACCCGGCCGAACAGCGCACTGACGCCCGCCGCCGAGGCCTTCATCGAGACGCTCTGGCAGGCTGTGTCGCCGAAGGGCTAGGCACCGTTGCGCCCCTCGAGGCCGGCGCAGACCGAATGGGACGATGCGTGTATTTGGGTGATCCTGGGCGCGTGAAACACTATCTATGCTTCTGAGCTCATTGAGGAATGGCGCGATTTCAACGCATAGGGTGTGTGTCGCCCCGATGATGGACTGGACCGACCGGCATTGCCGGGTGTTCCATCGTGGGCTGACGCGGCGCGCGCTGCTCTATACCGAGATGATCACCGCGGCGGCGATCCGGCATGGCGATCGCGACCGGCTGCTGGCGTTCTCGGCCGTCGAACATCCGGTGGCGCTGCAGCTCGGCGGCGCCGACGCCGACGACATGGCGCATGCGGCCGAGGCGGCCGAGGTCTTCGGCTATGACGAGGTCAACATCAATGTCGGCTGCCCCAGCGACCGGGTGCAGTCGGGCCGGTTCGGCGCCTGCCTGATGGCCGAGCCGGCGACTGTGGCGTCGTGTGTCGCCGCCATGCGCCGCGCCTGCGGCCTGCCGGTGACGGTCAAGACCCGCATCGGCATCGACGACCGCGACAGCTATGCGGCGTTGCGGCGCTTCGTCGAGACGGTGGCGGCAGCCGGCTGCGGTACCTTCATCATCCACGCCCGCAAGGCCTGGCTGTCGGGCCTCAGCCCGAAGCAGAACCGTGAAGTGCCGCCACTCGAATACGACCGGGTCTATCGGCTGAAGCGGGACCTGCCGGGGCTGGAGATCGTGCTGAATGGCGGCGTCCAGTCCCTCGACGAGGTCGAGGCGCACCTGGCGCAGGTCGACGGCGTGATGCTGGGGCGCGCGGCCTATCAGAACCCTTACGTGCTGGCCGAGGTGGACCGGCGGTTCTTCGACCCGGCCGCGCCGGTGCCGGGCCGCGACGACGCCGTCCTGGCGCTTTTGCCCTATGTCGACGCCGAGCGGGAGCGGGGCACGCCGCTGGCCGCCATCACCCGGCACATCCTCGGCCTCTACCAGGGCCTGCCGGGCGCGCGGGCCTGGCGCCGGCATCTGTCGGAGAACGCCCACCGCGCCGGGGCGGGAAGCGAGGTGATCCGGGAGGCGCTTGGGTTGGTGCGGCGGGCCCGCGAACAGGCCGCCGACCGCGCCGCCGCCTGACCGGGCCGGCTTGTCGCTCCGTTGACCGAGCCGACAATTGAACCGCCCGGCGGGCCGCTCTACGCTGCTTTTCAAAAGCAGGGTGCGACAGATCAGGGTGGCCTCGATGAAAGTATCTGGAACTTTGGCGCTGGCCGTTGCGCTCGGCGTCGCAGCGCTGCCGACCCCGGCCGTGGCGCAGGAGGCGGAGCGGTCCGGCCCCGGCATCACCCAGGTCGTTCCGTCGGCGCCGGCGGCGGAACCGGGCGTGCGCGTGGTGCGCGGAACGGGCGTGCAGCGGCCGGACTACCGAAGCTCGGGGCCGCGCCCGGCCAAGGTCGTTCCGAGCGCGGAAATCGCCGCCGGGGATACCGTTTGGCTGGTCGACCGCAAGGCGAACCGGCTGGCCGGCTGCTACTTGGCGTCGACCGGCCAGGCCGGCCACCCGCCGGTCATCCGGTGCACGACGCGGCGGCTGCCCTGACCGATCGCCGGCGATGAGCGGCGCCCGGCCGGAGTCCGACGTCGTCGTCATCGGCGCCGGCCACAACGGGCTGACCTGCGCCGGCTATCTGGCGCGGGCCGGGCTGTCGGTGCGGGTCGTCGAGCGCCGGCACGTGGTCGGCGGCGCGGCGCTGACCGAGGAATTCCATCCCGGTTTCCGCAACTCGGTCTATTCCTACGTCGTCAGCCTGCTCGACCCGGACATCATCGCCGACCTAGAACTGCGCCGGCACGGGCTGGAGATCCTCGACCGGCCGGCCGGCAGCTTCGCGCCACAGCCCGACGGCCGCTATCTGCTGGTCAGCCGCGACCGCGCCACGGCGCAGCGCGAGATCGCCAAGTTCTCCACCCGCGACGCCGAGCGCTATGCCGCTTTCGACGATCTGGTGGTCGAGGTGGCGGAGGTGTTCCGCGCCCTGGCGCGGGAAGCGCCGCCCAATCTCGGCGGCGGCTTCGGCGATCTGCTGACCGCACTGAAATCCGCCAACCGGGTCCGCAAGCTGCCGCCATCCCGGCAGAAGGCCCTGGCCAAGCTGATGACCATGAGCATCGGCGACTATCTCGACCAATGGTTCGAGAGCGACGCGCTGAAGGGCGTGTTCGGCTTCGAGGGCATCATGGGCAACATGGTCAGCCCGTACCATGCCGGCTCGGCCTATGTGCTGGTGCACCACGCCTTCGGCCAGATCGACGGGCGCACGGCGGCCTGGGGC
>JABDIP010000170.1 GCA_013003675.1 Inquilinus sp. | reverse complement strand
CCAGCGGGAGTGGGTCGAGCGGACCGTCTTCTACGAGTTGATGAACTCGCCCGACTACGCGCTTGCCTATGACCACTACTTCCCCGGCAAGCTGAAGCTCTAAGGGCGCCAAGGCGCTCCAATTCGTGCGATCCGGCGGCCCCATTGCGGGACCGCCGGATCGTTTTTCGGCAGGTAGAGCTCCGCGATGATCCGCTACATCCACTTCGCCGACCGCCTTTCGGCGTGGTTCGGCAAGGCGTTCGCTTGGTCGATCATGGTCATGACGCTGGGCGTCGGCTATGAGGTCTTCGTCCGCTACGTCCTGAACGCGCCGACCAGCTGGGCGCTCGACATCTCCTACATCATGTACGGCACCATGTTCATGATGGCCGGCGCCTATACCCTGTCGCGCGACGGCCATGTCCGGGGCGACTTCCTGTACCGGCTCTGGCAGCCGCGGACCCAGGCCAAGGTCGAGCTGGTGCTCTACATCCTGTTCTTCTTTCCCGGCGTCACCGCGCTGGTGCTGTCGGGCTGGAAATACGCCGCCCGGTCGTGGGGCTATGGCGAGGTCAGCGTGAACAGCCCGGCCGGCATCCCGATCTTCCAATTCAAGACGGTCATCGTCGCCGCCGGCATCCTGCTGTTCATCCAGGGCATCGCCCAGGTGTTCCGCTGCATTCTGTGCATCCGCGAGGGCAAGTGGACCCGGGCGGTCGAGGATATCGAGGAGACCGAGGTCCTGCTGGCGAAGGCCGGCACGCTGGATGTCCTCAACCACGGCACCGAGGCGGTCGACGTGGTGCGGCCGAAATCACCCATACAAAGCGATCCGAACGGCGGAACCGAGCGATGACCGATCCGCAGGTGGCCCTGCTCATGCTCGGCCTGTTCATCTTCCTGATCCTGCTCGGTTTCCCGATCGCCTTCACGCTGATGGCGATGGGAATCGGCTTCGGCTACTACGCCTATTTCGACGCCTCGCGCATGTGGCGGTCGTACAATCGGCTCGATGCCGACGTCGATATGGTGACTCGAAGTACGGGTTGGATAGAGGGGTTCTTCAACAACAACATCTTCGACCTGTTCATCAACCAGACCTATTCGGTGATGTCGAACGAGGTGCTGACGGCGGTGCCGTTGTTCCTGTTCATGGGCTATGTGGTCGAGCGGGCCAATATCGTCGACCGGCTGTTCTCGACGCTCAACATCGCCGCCCGGGCAATTCCGGGCTCGATGGCGGTGGCCGCGCTGATCACCTGCGCGCTGTTCGCCACCGCGACCGGAATCGTCGGCGCGGTGGTCACCTTGATGGGGTTGCTGGCCCTGCCGGCCATGCTCAAGGCCCGCTACGACGAGAGCTTCGCCTCGGGCGTGATCTGCGCCGGCGGCACGCTCGGCATCCTGATCCCGCCTTCGATCATGCTGATCGTCTATGCGGCGGCGTCCGGCGTCTCGGTGGTGCGGCTCTATGCCGGGGCGCTGCTGCCCGGTTTCCTGCTGGTCGGCCTGTACATCGTCTATGTGGTCGGACGCGCCACGCTCAGCCCGTCCTTGGCGCCGAAGGCCCCGAAGGAGGAATTCGAGGGCATCACCTTCGGCCAGACGGTGTGGATGCTGCTGACCACCTTCTTCCCGCTTGCCGCGCTGATATTCTGCGTGCTGGGCGCGATCCTGTTCGGGCTGGCGACACCATCGGAAGCGGCGGCGGTCGGCGCCCTCGGCGGTCTCGGCCTGGCGCTTGCCTATCGGGCGCTGACTTGGCAGCGCCTGCGCGAATCCGTCTATCTGAGCGTGCGGACGACGGCGATGGTCTGCTGGCTGTTCGTTGGCTCCTATACCTTCTCGTCGGTGTTCTCCTATCTCGGCGGCGAGCAGATCATCAGCGAATTCGTGCAGGGCCTCGACATCTCGCCGCTGACCTTCCTGCTGCTGGCGCAGTTGATCATCTTCCTGCTCGGCTGGCCGCTGGAATGGTCGGAGATCATCATCATCTTCGTGCCGATATTCCTGCCCCTGCTGCCGTTCTTCGGCATCGATCCGCTGTTCTTCGGCATTCTGGTGGCGCTGAACCTGCAGACGTCGTTCCTGACCCCGCCAATGGCCATGTCGGCCTATTATCTGAAGGGTATCGCCCCGCCCCAGGTACAATTGATGCAGATCTTCCGCGGCTGTATGCCCTTCCTGGGCATGGTGTTCATCGCCATGGCGACGCTCTACATTTTCCCGCAGATCGCCTTCTGGCTACCGGGCCTGGTCTATGGGAACTGATCCCGCCAAGGCTGGGCGTGAAACGACGATCGACCCGATCCTGCAATTGGGCGCGGTCGAACTGCGGGACCGGCTGGCAAACGGCGCCCTGCGGGCGGTCGAACTGGCGACGGCCTGTGCCGACCGGATGGAGGCGCGGGAAGAGACGATCCAGGCCTGGGCTTGGTTCGATCGCGAGCACGTCCTGCGACAGGCCGCCGCGCTCGACCAGCATCGCGCGGCGGGCCGGACGATCGGGCCGCTGCACGGGCTGCCGGTCGGCATCAAGGACATCATCGATACCGCCGGCATCCCGACCGAGAACGGGACCGAACTCGATGCGAGCCGCGTGCCGGGCCAGGACGCTTTCGTCGTCGCCCGGCTGAAGCAGGCCGGCGCCCTGGTCTTCGGCAAGACGGTGACGACGGAACTCGCCTTCCTCGCCCCCAGCAAGACCCGCAACCCGCACGATCCGGATCGCACCCCCGGCGGGTCGTCCGCCGGGTCGGCGGCGGCGGTCGCCGACCACATGGTGCCCCTGGCGATCGGTACCCAGACCGGCGGTTCGGTGATCCGGCCGGCGGCGTTCTGCGGCGTCACCGGGTTCAAGCCCAGTTTTGGCGCCATTCCCCGCACTGGCATCCTGCCGCAATCGGCCAGCCTCGACACGGTCGGCGTGTTCGCGCGATCGCTGGAAGACGCCGCGCTGCTGGCCGAACCGCTATGCGGGTACGATGCGCTTGATACGGCGACCACGCTGGCGCCGCCGCCCGCGCTCTTGAAGACGACCCAGTCCGATTCGCCGGTGCCGCCGGCCCTCGCCTTCGTGCGCCAGCCATGCTGGGCGGAAGCCGATGAGGAGACCAAGGACGCCTTCGCGGAACTGGCCGGCACGCTCGGCGACCAATGCGTCGAGGTCGATCTGCCGCCGCCCTTCACGCAGGCCGGCGATCTGCGCCAGCGGGTGAATTTCGCGGAAATGGCCAAGGCCTACTACCACTATGAGAAGCGCGGCGGCGACCGGCTCAGCCCGCAGCTTCGGGCGGCCCTCGATGACGGCAAGCAGGTGCTGGCCCGCGACTACCTGTCGGCCCTCGACTGGCCCGGCATTCTCAATGCCGGACTCGACGAGGTCTTCGATCGGTTCGACGCGATCATCACCCCGGCGGCACCGGGCGCGGCGCCGGCCGGGCTGGAAACCACCGGCTCGCCGGCCTTCAACGGCCTGTGGACCTTCTGCGGCACGCCGGCGGTCACGGTCCCGTTGCTGGCCACGCAGGCCGGCTTGCCGATGGGGGTCCAACTGGTCGGTCGGCGCGGCGACGATGCGCGCCTGCTGCGGACCGCGCGCTGGCTGGTCGGCCATCTATCGCAATCGGCGTGACGGCGGCGGCGAGAAGGAGAACCTGAACCCATGCTCGACAAGGTCCTCGCGATCATTTCGGTCAGCTTCCTGATCGGCTTTCTCGGGATCGTCGTCTGGCGCGTGCCCGAGCCGGATCTGATCATCGTCACCGTCGTCGTTTCGGCGATGGTGCTGTACGATTTCTACCGATCCGATTTCCGTAAGAAAGACCGCTCCTGAAGCCGCGCCCGCGGCGCCCGACGAAGGGAATCCGAGACCGCTGCCGTGGCACCCCGGAGACCGTTGAGCCATATCAATAGCCCCGGTGCGTGACATGGCCTATCCTGGGTCCATCGCGACCACCAAGCCGAAGGCCGGAGGAACCGATGCCCGCGGTGATCGATACATTGCGGCGCGAGCACGCCAACATGGCGAAGCTGCTGCGCATCCTCGAACGGCACCTCGACACATTCGATGCCAGCGGCTCGCCGGACTATGATGTCGTCGCCGGTATCGTCGACTACCTGCACGACTGGTCCGGGCAATGGCATCACCCGAAGGAGGATCTGGTCCTCGCCAAGCTGCGACTGCGCGATCCGGCGGCGGCCGACCGGGTCGGCGATCTCGAACGCGACCATCAGGCGTTGGCGGAACAGACCGTGCGGTTCCGCGAGGCGATCGCCGAAATCGTCGGCGGCGAGGAGTTGCCGCGCGACCAGGTCAGCCAGATGGCACACGGCTTCCTGAATGCCGAGCGCCGGCACATGGCCGGCGAGGAGAAGGTGTTCCTGCCGGCCGCCGAGCGCGCGCTGACCGCCGAGGACTGGGCCGAGATCGCCATGCGTGTCGGCGATCCGAAGGACCCGCTATTCGGCCACAACGTGGAAAAGCGTTTCGAGGCGCTACGCCGCGACCTGGTCGAACTCGACCGCGCCGAGCAGGAGGCGGCCGGGGCCTGAGCCCGTCCGGTCGGCGAAACTCCCCGCGGCGGGCCTCGGGGTTGGTAAGGTCCGTGGCATCACACCAGCCGAGCCGGGTTCAACGGCGGCGGCCGCCGTTTCAACGCACTGCCAATACCGAACAGGCCGCGGCGGACATCAGGTCCCAGGCAGATTCCGCCTGCAGCAGCGGTTCGTCGGCGCCGACCACCAGGATGCCGCCGGCGGCGTGCTCGACCAGTGCCGCGAGCCCGTCATCGGCGGGCAGATTCACGATCCGGTGGCGCGGCGCGGCTGGCGATGCGGCGATGATCTGCTTGAGCGCGGCCGCCGCCCGCTTGCGGTCGGCCGTCACTACCTCGATCGGACTGCGCTCGGTCGCCGCCAGACGCAACGCGGTGGCCAGCACATGGCGGCCCGTCGCGCCGCCGCGATAGAGAGCGACCACCGAGCGTGGCGTACCCGCCTCCGGACTCAGCAGCATGACCGATCGCCGCGAGCGGCGCAGCGCGGCGATCGCCGGCGCGGCCGGCCCGGACCGCCGCCCCAGCACAAGCAGGTCGGCGCGCTCGGCGGCGAGCGTCAGCTCGCCGGCCGGGTCGCCGCGGACAGTGTGAAACGACCAGCGCAGGCGCTTGTGCGCCGCGAGTTTTGCAAGCCGCCGCCGCAGCCGCGCCGCGACCGCCTGGATTTGCGCCTCCAGATCGGTGGCGCCGAGGGGCGCGGCGGTGCCGGTGCGCAGGTCGACCTGACGCGCCAGCGGCAGCCCGGCGACGCGGAACAGATCGCTGTCCTCGATCAGCAGCAGCTCAAGTTCGGCCTCCAGCCGGTCGGCGATGTCCGCCAGCGCGGCGAGCGCCGGCTCCGCCGTCATGGTCGGATCGAGCGCCGCCAGCATGCGGCGGAATCCGAGGCTCGGATCGGCCCCGGTCATGGCGACCGCTCGTCGCGGCTCTCGGCAAAGGCCTTGGCGGCCCGCGCGAAGGCGAGCAGTCGATCCTCGACCAGCCGGTTCACGGTCTCCTCCGGGAACTGGCCGTCGGCGCCGCGCTCGCCCGCCGGCCGGCCGGTCAGCAGCTCTAGGCCCTGATCGACGGTCTCGACCGCATAGACGCGGAAGCGGCCCTCGCCAACCGCGTCGACCACATCCTGGCGCAGCATCAGGTGCGGCACATTGGCGGCCGGGATCAGGACGCCCTGCGTGCCGGTCAGGCCGGCCTGATGGCAGACGTCGAAGAATCCCTCGACCTTCTCGTTGACGCCGCCGATCGCCTGCACCCGACCGAGCTGGTCGACCGAGCCGGTGACCGCCAGGTTTTGGCGGATCGGGATCTCCGCCAGGGAGGACAGCAGGGCATAGAGCTCGGCGCAGGAGGCGCTGTCCCCTTCGACGCCACCATAGGATTGCTCGAAGACCAGGCTGGCGGACAGGGTGAGCGGCGTGTCCGGCGCGAAGCGGGCGGTCAGGAAGCCCTGCAGGATCAGCACGCCCTTGGAATGGATCGGCCCGCCCAGCTCGACCTCGCGCTCGATATCGACCACCTTGCCGCGACCGAGGCGCGACCGCGCGGTGATCCGGCTCGGCCGGGCGAAGGCGAACCCGCCGAGCTGGGCGACTGCCAGCCCGTTCACCTGGCCGACCGCCTCGCCGGTGAGGTCGATCATCACGGTACCGCGGCGGATCTGTTCGTAGACCCGCTCGCGTACGCGGTCGGCGCGGTAGATCTGGGCATCCAGCGCCTGTTGCACGTGGCCGGCGCCGATCCGGGCCGTGCCTTCCTGGCCGGCCCAGAAATCCGCTTCGCGCAGCAAGTCGGAGAGGGCGCGGCGGTGGATCGACAGCTTCTCGGAATCCTCGGCCAGTCGCGACGCATGATCGACGACACGGGCGACCGCCGCGCGGTCCAGCGGCCGCACTTCGCTGCGCCGTGCCATGGTGGCGATCAGCCGGGCATAGCTTTGCAGGCTGCTGTCGGTGCGCGGGATGTCCTCGGCGAAATCCGCCGGCACCTTGAAGAGTTCGCCGAAATCGGGATCGAGGGCGCTCAAGAGATAGTACAGGAGCCGGTCGCCGATCAGCACGATCTTGATGTCGAGCGGAATCGGCTCCGGCTCGAGCGAGACCGTACTTATCATCGACAGCATCTGGCCGATCGACTCGATGCGCAGCTCGCGCGACCGCAGGATGCGTTTCAGCCCTTCGTAGGCGAAGGGCTGCATCAGCAGGCGGCGGGCGTCGAGCATCAGATAGCCGCCATTGGCCCGGTGCAGGGCGCCCGGTTTGATCAGGGTGAAGTCGGTAACCAGGGTACCGAACCGGCTGACATGCTCGACCCGCCCGAGCAGGTTGCCCAGGGTCGGATGATCCTCGTAGACCACCGGCGCGCCGGCAAGCCCGCTGTTGTCCACCAGCAGGTTGACCTTGTAGCGCTGGAACGGCGATTCGTCGCCGCCATCGCCGGCCGGCGGGGTCGGCCCGTCATGGGCGCCGGCGCGGATGAACTCGGCGGCGCGTTCGATCACGTCGTCCTCGACCTGCCGCAGATAGTCGATCACCGGCGGCAGATCGGCGAAGGCCGTCCTCAGGTCGTCGATCAAGTGACGAACCGCCAGCGTCGTCACCTCGCGGATCAGCGTCCGCACGGCGATGCGCGCCTCGCGTTCCCATTGCGGCATGCGCTTGATGATGTCCTGCAGTTTCCCTTGCAGCAGGTCGATACCCGACTTCAGCCGAAGGGTTTCCTCCTCCGAGAGCTTCTCGAATTCATCGGGGCTGAGCGCATGGCCGTTCCGGGCCGGAGCCAGCGCCACCCCGACCGGCGTGCGCACCACAACGACGTCGTGTTTCGTCGCCTCCCTCGCCAGCGCGGTCAGGGCTTCTTCCTGCTTGCGCTTGGCCTCCTCCTCGATCGCCTCCTTGCGGGTACGGAAATCCTCGCTGTCGAAGGCGGCGGGCAGTGCCGCGGCCAGTTCGTCGACGAGTTGATCCATCGCGCCGCGGAGCGCCGCGCCGCGGCCCGCGGGCAGGTGCAGGGCGCATGGCCGCGACGCGTCGGCGAAATTGTGCAGATAGCAGGAATCCGGCGGCACCGGGCGCGAGCCGGCATGCTTGTCGAGCAAGGCGCGCACCAGGGTGTGTTTGCCCAGACCCGGCGATCCCAGCGCATAGAGGTTGAAGGAGTCGTGGCGGATGCCGATCCCGAAGGCGAGCGCGGAAAGCGCCCGGTCCTGGCCGACGATCTCGTCGAGATCGGCCAATTCGTCGGTCGTCTCGAACGCCAATGCGCTCGGATCGCAGGCCGGCCGCAGCCGGTCGAGCGTCAGTGGCGCAAGTTCCACCATGACGCTCTCGGTCGTTCCGCCGGTATGTCCATGGCAGGACAATGCGGCCGCTGCGGCGCCGCCACCTTGAGGTGGATCAAGCCCGCCGGCGGTGTCGGGCCGCCATGCGCAACTTTCTTGCCCTGCGACTCTTCGGCGCCTCCGCCTGCCGAAACATCCATGCTAGTGTCGAGTTCATAAAGCTCTTAGGCCGCAAGAAGAGAGCTGGGAGGCTTGGGTCAGGAAGATGAAAAGGCCATGACGGCCGCGGTCCTGGTGGGGATGGACCGCGCCTGGGTTTCTTCCGCGTGACGGGGGTCGCCGCGGACAGGGGCGCGACGTACCCGGATTCGGCTTCGGTCGTAATCGTCGGCGCCGGTGCGTGCGGTCTGACGGCCGCTATCGCGGCGCGCGAGGCCGGTGTCGACCGGGTGCTGGTGCTCGAGCGCGAGCGGGCGCCGTTCGGCAACACGTCGCTGTCGGTCGGGTTGGTGCCTGTCGCCGGCTCTCGGCAGCAGCGTGCCGGCGGGATCGAGGACGACCCCGATCGGCTGATCGACGACATCATGGCCCTGTCGAAGGGGCGCGCCGATCCGGCGATGACCCGATTGCTCGCCGAGCAGGCGGCGCCGACGCTGAACTGGCTGACCGATCGACACGGTATCGGCTTCGAGCTCGTCGAGTATGTCCATTTCCCGGGGCATTCCGTGCGTCGCATGCATGCCGCGCCGGGCCGGGCCGGGGCCGGGCTGATCGGCGGGCTGGTGCGGGCCGCCACCCGGATCGGCGTGGAAATCGTCACCGATCGTCGGGTCGACACCCTCTTCAACCTTCCCGACGGGTGCATCAGCGGGGTATCGGTCGTGGCGCCGGATGGCGGCCGCCACCGGACCGGCTGCAGCGCGCTGGTCCTCGCCTGTGACGGGTTCGGTGCCAACCGGGCACTGATCCGCCGCTATATCCCGAATATGGCCGACGCGGCTTTCATCGGCCACGAGGGCAGTCAGGGCGACGCGCTGCTCTGGGGCTTCGAACTCGGCGCCGCGACCCGACATCTCTCCGGGCACCAGGCCCATGGATCGGTCGCCCTCGGCTCGCGTCTGCTGGTCACCTGGGCGGTGATGCTGGAAGGCGGTTTCCAGGTCAATCTCGCCGGCGACAGGTTCGGCGACGAATGCGTCGGCTTCTCCGAACAGGCGGGGCGCGTTCTTGAACAGCGAGACGGCGTCGCCTGGTGCGTCTTCGACGAGCGCGTGGCTGTGACCGCGCGACAATCCGACGATTTCCGCGAAGTCGAGGCGGCCGACGAGGTCGTCGAGGGCGAGACGCTGGCAGCGCTGGCGGCGCAGATCGGGGTGCCGGCCGACGCATTGGAGCGCACGCTGTCGACAGTCGCCGATTCGGCCGAGGGTCGGGCCGCCGATCCGTTCGGGCGTGCCTTCGATCCCTCCCTATTGCTCAAGCCGCCGTACCGGGCCGTGAAAGTCACCGGCGCGCTCATGCATACCCAGGGCGGGCTGGTTGTCGACCGCGAGGCGCGCGTGCTTCTCGCGGATGGGACGCCGTTGCCGAACCTATTCGCCGGCGGTGGCGCGACGGCCGGCGTCGCCGGGCCGGAGGCCGGGGGCTATCTGCCCGGCATGGGGCTGTTGACCGCATTGGTCCTCGGTCGCGTCGCCGGCACCGCCGTCGCGGAACAGGTCCTTTCCTGAGGGTCAGCCGGTCCCGGGCGGCGTCACCAGATTGGCCATCAGGCGGAAGGCGCCCGGCACCATGAAATCCATTTGGTGATAGAGGATCAGGCTGGTGTGGGTATGCCGGCCCTTGCCGAACCTCGCGGTCAGGAGCGAGCCGGCAAGAGGTTCCTCGCCGGGATCGGCCATGGACAGCAGCGGGGTGTAGTCGGCGGCCCACTCGGCGGCGAAATAGAGGCCGCGCTCCTTGACCCAGCCCTGCCAGTCCTCGGCGCCGATCGGGTTCGGCCAAGTCAGCAGCGGATGGGCCGGCTCCAGCAGGGTGACCGCGGCGTTCTGGTCGGTGATCCGCCAGCGCAGCGAGGGCTGGCCGATCTTCAGATAATGCGGCGGCACCGTCTCCGGGTCCCAATTGTCC
>JABDIP010000168.1 GCA_013003675.1 Inquilinus sp. | reverse complement strand
GAAGGGCCCGGATCGGAAGAAGACTCAGAAATTCACGCCGTACTTCTCGCCGAGAAGATTGCGAAGGTAGTCTTTCACCTCCTGGCTTGGCGACAGCGCCGCCTTGACCGCCGCTTCGGTGGCCGGCCCCGCGTTCAGCCTGGCGCCGTTGGTGACTTCCTGGCTTTCCGTCTGGAACTCGGCGTCCGCGTTGATCGCCGCCACGGTCTCGGCGAAGATGTCGAGCACGTTCTCGGGCGTGTCGGGATGCATGTAACCCGTCAGACCGTAGGCATAGGTCACCGAGGCGATACCCTGGAACGCGTCCCATTCGATGCCCGAGGGCGCCGAGCCGTTCATCATCTCGTAGACCTCGTAGACCGAGGGCAGGTCCGGGGCGATCGGGTCGCGCGCCTTCAGAACGCCGTCCTGCATCGCGCCACCAGTCCAGAGCGGAACCGCGCGCCCTTCTTCCACCGAAGGCACCACCTGCGTCAGATAGACCGGCGTGAACTGATAATCGAGGTTCAACTCGCCCTGCTCGAACGCCAGACGCACCGGGCCGCGCCCGTTGAAGCCGAGAACCGATTTGACGTCGAGGTCGAGCACCTCGAAAGACAGAAGCCCCGGCAGGTCCGAGGCGGCGGCGGCGATGCCGCCGTAAATCAGCGGCACCGAGGCGTTCTTGATGTCGGCCGCGCTGGTCACGCCGGTGTCGGGCGAGGTATAGGCGACGGCGCTGAACGGGTGGCTGTAGGCCACACGGTAGTCGGCGAGGCGGTATTCGACGCCGTCCTGCCCCAGAACGAAGGGGTTGGCCGTCGACGAGGTCGTGAACAGGATCGTCGTACCGTCCGATTTCGCGTTCTGTTCGAACCAGTTGGCGCCCAGGATCGAGCCGCCGCCCGGACGCGAGACAACATCGATCTCGGGGTTACCCGGCAGGTGCTTCTCGAAATAGGGTTCCAGGAACTTGGCCGAAACGAACGTCGCGCCGCCCTCGCCGAAGGGCACGACGATCTCGATCGTCTTGCCGGCGAAATGTCCGTCTTGTGCCCATGCCGGCAAGGCGAGGCACGTCAACGCGGCGACGGCCGCTGTCAGTCTGAATCCGCTCATGTCTTCACTCCTCCCAGACAGTTGGATTGTATTCTTTCTTCATCCGATCGTGTTCTCAAGAGTGCCGAGCCCGGTGATGCTCACCCGCATCCTGTCGTCGGCAGCCAGGTATTTCGGCGGTTTGAAGCCGATCCCGACGCCGACCGGCGTGCCGGTGGCGATGATGTCGCCGGGCAGCAGCGTCATGGTCCGCGACATCGTCGCGATCAGGGTCGGAATGTCGAAGATCAGATCGGCAACTTTGGCACGTTGACGTTCCTCGCCATTGATTTCGGTGATCAGCTCCAGCGCCTTGACGTCGCCCACTTCATCCGCCGTGGCGATCCAGGGACCCATCGGGCAGAACGTGTCGATGCCTTTTCCGATGACCCACTGGTTGTGGGCTTTCTGGAGTTCGCGCGAGGTCACGTCGTTGATGGCGACATAGCCGAAAACGTGATCGTAGGCGCTGGCCCGCGAGACCTGAAAGCAGCGCGTGCCGATCACCACGCCCAATTCGCCCTCGTAGTCGACCGAATGGGTCGGGTCGAGCGAGCCCCTTACCACATCGCCCGGCCCACAGACGCTGGTCGTCGCCTTGGTAAAGACGACCGGATGCGAGGGCACTTCCTCCTTTGCGCCGGAATCGAAGCCGCTTGAGTGAAACTCGGCCGCGTGGGCGTAGTAATTCTTGCCGACGCAGAAGATGTCGCGAAGCGGGTCCGGTATCGGGGCCAAGAGGCGGATGTCCCCGAGGGCGACGCGACGTCCCGAAGCCCCTCGCCAGGCGTCGCCCGCCTCCCGGCCGCCTGCGACAACATCCAGAACCGCTTTCCTTGCTTGAGCTCCCTCGGCGCAGACGACGGCATCGTCGCCGTCCACAAATCCTGCCGCGACGTTTCCATCGATTTCGAACGTTATCAGCTTCATTTTCTCGATAGATTGCATTTTTATCGATAAAATTATAGATCATACAAAATCCAGTCTGTCAAATGCCCTTTCGACCCTATAGAGACGGGCTCAATCGGAAGGTTCCGCGTCCATGGAGCGAATCGTTATGGAAACGGCAGAAGGCGAAACCCTCTCGGAGGCCGCGTATCGGCGGATCCGCCGCGATATCATCGTGGGCACCCGCACCCCGGGTGAGCGGCTTCGGATCGAACGGCTGAAGGGCATATACGCCATTGGGCCGACGCCGCTGCGCGAGGCGCTGCAGAAACTCAGCCAGGACGGGCTGGTCGTAAGCGAAGGAAATCGCGGATTCACCGTGGCGTCGCTCGATCCCGGCGAGTTCGCCGACCTGAACCTGGCCCGGACCGCCATCGAAAAAGAGACGCTGCGCCTGTCCATCGCCAAAGGCGGCGATGCTTGGGAGGCGCGGGTGGTCGCGGCAAGCTATATCATGGCGAAGGAAGATGCGGCTCTATCCCATGCGCATGGCCGCGTGCCTGATTCTTGGGAACAGGCGAATTCGAACCTCCATCTGTCGCTCGTTTCCGCCTGCGGGTCGAACTGGCTTCTGAAGGTGCGCGCCGGCCTCCACGATCTTTGCGAACGCTACCGCCGCGCGGCCGTCTATCAGATGCTCGGCTCGCGCGATCTGGCATCGGAACATGGGGGG
>JABDIP010000125.1 GCA_013003675.1 Inquilinus sp. | reverse complement strand
ATCTGCATCCCGAGGCCGCCATCCCAAGCCGGGTGACGGCGCGGGCCCTGTTGTCGCCGTTCGATTCCCTGGTCTGGGAGCGGCAGCGGACCGAGCGGCTGTTCGGCTTCCGCGATCGCCTGGAGATCTACACGCCGGCCCCGAAACGCCAGCACGGCTACTACGTGCTGCCGTTTCTGCTCGGCGACCGGTTGGTCGGCCGCGTCGACCTCAAGGCCGACCGCCAGGCCGACGTCTTGCGGGTTCAGGCCGCCTATGCCGAGGCCCGCGCCAACCGGCCGCGCGTCGCCGCCGCGCTGGCAGAGGAGTTGGAGGCGATGGCCGGCTGGCTCGGTCTGGAGCGGGTCGAGGTGCGCCCGCGGGGCGATCTGGCGGAAGCACTGACAGCCTGCTGCTCGTAATCATCGATCCAGCGGTCAAGGCCTGGATACCGGGGAAGATCGGTCCATCCTTACCAGCCGTCGTTCCGTTATCGCGAACGGCGTTCCAACGAAGCGGTTCGCCCGCAAAAGATCCCGAGTATTCCGACGCCAGATGTCCTCACGCAACGACACAGACCGCCTCGAACTGCCCTACCGCATTCTCAGCGGCGACGATTCCGACGAACGAGCCTGCCAGGCGATCCCCGACTCCGCCTGCACCGATGTGCCCCGCAACTATCTGCTCAACGTCGCCAACGGCGCGGCGACCAAACTCGCCGAACAACTGGCCAGCCCGGGACTGGTGCTGCCGTGGGTTTTCGCCGCAATCGGCGCGCCGGCGGTGCTCTCCGGCCTGCTGATGCCGGCGAAACAGGCCGGCTCGCTGCTGCCGCAGATCGCCGTCGCCGGACGAATCCGCGCCGTGGCGCGGCGCAAATGGGTGTGGACGGCGGCCGGCGCCATCCAGGCCGGCATCCTGGTCTTGATCGCCCTCGCCGCGCTGGCGTTCGACGGCTGGACCGCCGGGCTCGCCATCCTGGTCTTGTTCGCCCTGTTCAGCCTGGCCAGCGGCATGGGCTCGGTCGCCTTCCAGGACGTGGTGGGGAAGACGATCCCCAAGGGCCGCCGGGGCCGGCTGCTGGCGAATCGGGCGGCGATCGGCGGCGCGCTGACCCTGGCGGTCGCCGGCGTGCTGCAAATCTCTCTGGTGGACCGTGAGCAGGTCGCGATCACCGTGCCATTGATCCTTGCCGCCGCCGTGCTGTGGCTCGCGGGTGCCGTTGCCTTCGCCGCCCTCCGCGAGGAGGCGGGGGCGACGTCCGGCGGTCGCACGATGATCAGCGAACTTGGCCACGGCGTCAGCCTGTTTCGCCAAGTCGCCGGATTCCGCCGATACATCCTTGTCCGCTGCCTGATGCTCGGCGTGGAGTTGGCGATGCCTTTCTATGTACTGCACGCCGCCGCGATCCTGCCGGCGGCGGCGCCGACCCTGGCGCTCTATGTCTTCGCGGTCGGCGGAGCCAACATCGCGTCCAGCCCGTTCTGGGGCCGCTTCTCCGACACCTCCAGCCGCACAGTCCTGACGATCGCCGGCGGCATCGCGGCGGCGGCCGGGTTGGGGGCGCTGGGCATCGACCTGTTGCCGGAGCCGCTGCGCACGCCCTGGCTCTATGCGCTGCTGTTCTTCGCCCTCGGCGTCGCCGAGTCGGGGGTGCGCATTGGCCGCAAGACCTATCTGGTCGACGCCGCGCCTGACGACGAGCGGCCGCTCTATGTCGCCTTCTCGAATACGACTGTCGGGCTGGTCGCCTTGTGCGGGGGGCTGCTGGGCCTGCTCGCCGACCTGACCGCACCGCTGGCTGCGGTCCTGGCGACCGCCACCCTGGCAGCCCTGGGCATGATGGCGAGCCGGGCGCTGCCCGAGCCAGCCGACATGTTCGACAAGTCCACATGAGCATCTAAACGGAGAACTACGACGAAGGAGAAAACCACCACCACCGAGCAGCGCCATGGAGTGACCGGACAGAAGGTGCGCTATGTCCTGTTCGGCTCGTTCGCCCTCCCGGTGGTCACCATGCCCGTCGTCTATACGGTGTTCGCCCTGGCCGGCTGAGCGGTGGAGCATCGCGGCGGGCCGCCACCTCCCCGGCCTGCCGCCGTACCGTCTTGCCGCCAGCTATCCAGCGTCAAGCCGTCGGAGTGGTCAGGCCCAACTCTTTGCGTTGCGCCTTGGTGAGCTTGGCCATGACGATCGAATAGGCACTCCGGATGTAGTCTCGAAGGTCCTCGTCGCTCATCGCATCGGCAGACGCGACCTGGACCCATTTCGCCCTGGCAAGATAGGGGGCGGGGATGATGCCGGGCTGGTCGATCAGGATGTCATAGGCCAGGTCGCTGCACTTGAAGCTGATTCTGGTTTCGCTGCCGGCGCCCCATGCCGAGCAGATCGCGAAGATCTTGCCGCCGATCTTCCACACCGAGGCATTACCCCATTGCTCGACATGGGTGGTTCCGTGCAGCGCGCCGCAGAAGGCATCGAATTCCGACCGTGTCACGCCGCCATCCCTCCGATCGTCTGAATCTCAGCGCAGGGATATCCTATTCTTGTAGCGCCTCCCACATCTCGCGGTCGCGCTCGGCGGTCCAGATACGCGGCCGGTCGATGCCCTTGGCCTCGTCATAGGCGCGCGAGACGTTGAAGGGCTGGCAGTGCTCGAAGATGGCGAAGTCGCCGAATTTCGGGCCCATCGCCTGCTGCGCGGCGTCGAACGCCGGTTTCAGATCCAGCCCCTTGGCCACCGAGTCGGCGACGGAACCATAGAGGGTCGACAGGAAGTCGCGGGTCAACGCCACCGCCTCCTCGACTTTGGCGGTTCCGATCAGTGCGCCGCCGCGCCCCGGCATCAGCGCCTGTGGCTGAAATTCGGTCAGCCGGTCAAGGGTCTTCGGCCAGTCCTGCAGATGGGCGTCGCCGCAATAGCAGGCCGAGCGGTACTCGACCAGATCGCCGGAGAAAATCACCCCGGAATCCGGCACCCAGGCAACGATATCGCCCATGGTGTGGCCGCGGCCGAGATGCATCAGCCGCACCTCGCGCTTGCCGAGCCAGACCGACAGGCCGCGCTCGAAGGTCAGGGTCGGCCAGGTCAGGCCGGGGATCGATTCCGCCGCCGCGAACAGCCGCGGGAAGCGGCCGTACTCGCTGTCCCAATCCTGCTGGCCGCGCTCGACGATCAACTCGCGGGTGAGGTCGGAAGCCACGATCTCCGAGGCGTCGTAAGCCGAGGCGCCGAGCACCCGCACCGCATGATAGTGCGACAGCACCACATGCTTGATCGGCTTGTCGGTGACCTGACGAATGCGCTCGATGACCTGACGGGCCATCACCGGCGTCGCCTGGGCGTCGATCACCATCACCGACTCGTCGCCGACGATCACCCCGGAATTCGGGTCGCCCTCGGCGGTGAAGGCGTAGAGGCCATCACCGATCTCGGTGAACGAGATGGTCTTCTCGACAGTGTCGCCGACCGACGCGAACGCCTTGGCCATGCCTGTCTACTCCTCCTGGTTTGGTCTCGGGTTACTGACCCATTCGGCCCGGCGGCCGCGGCAACGGCGTCGGAAAGGCGGCCGGTGCCACCCGCGGCACGACAGCGATTTAGTATCATCTGAAACCATCATCGCAAAGGGACAAACCGGCGGTGGACGTCGCGCATGAGCGTCGCTGCCCCGACCCGTCTCGCCGGGATCCGGCGCGCCGTGCGGCCCTGGCGGCCTTGGCTCGGTAGCGCCCGATTTCCGATCGCCGGCCGGTCGACTTTTTCAAGGAAGTCCTTTAAAAAACACAGGTCCGTTCCAGCGTCGGCCAACCGGCCACTCCGCTGTTCCGCCCGAGGGTTCCCGGCCCCGTGAAGACCCGCCTCACCGAGTTGCTGGGCATCGAGGTGCCGATCATCCAGGCGCCGATGGCCGGCGTCTCCACCCCGGCGCTCGCCGCCGCGGTGTCGAATGCCGGCGGACTCGGCTCGATCGCCGTCGGTGCCGGCAGTGCCGAGGCCGCGACGCGGGCGATGCGGGCCACGCGGGCGGCGACCAACCGCGCCTTCGCCGTCAATCTGTTCGTCCACCCGGCCCCGGCCCGCGATCCGGCGCGGGAGGCCGCCTGGCTCGACACCCTGGCGCCGCTGTTCGCCGAATTCGGCGCCGCGCCGCCGGCCGAGCTCGCCGAGATCTATCGCTCGTTCAACAACGACGATGCGATGCTCGACGCCCTGCTTGCCGACCGGCCGCCGGTGGTCAGCTTCCATTTCGGCCTGCCCGACGCCGACCGCGTCGCCGCGCTCAAGACGGCGGGCGCCGTGCTGCTGGCCAGCGCGACGACGCCCGAGGAGGCAGTCCAGGCCGCCGCTGCCGGGATCGACGCGGTGGTCGCGCAGGGCT
>JABDIP010000068.1 GCA_013003675.1 Inquilinus sp. | reverse complement strand
CCGCGGTCCGGGTGGTGCCGTTTCATCATGCGGCGATGGGCGCGCTTGATCTCCTGCGCCGAGGCGCCTTCGACCAGACCAAGGGTCCGGAAGGCTTCCGCCTCGCCGCGGGTGGCGGCGCGCGGCGCGGGCGGTACTTCGTCGTCGGCATCGCCCGGCCAGTCCGACGAGCGTCGGACCCGGCTCCAGCGGTCGGCCCACCAGTCGCCGCCCAAGCGTTCCCGCCAGTCCGGGCCGAGGCGGCTTCGCTTCGGGCGCCCGGCGGACTCCAGTGCAACGTCGAAGATCGCCGTGCCGACGCCGCGCCAGATCGCCCAGCCGGCGCCGATGGTGACCAGGATCAGCAAGGTCTGCAGCCAGGGTAGGTCGAGCGCGAAGATGCCGACGGCGCCGACGCACGCCACGGCGACACCGGGCCAGATCGAGCGCTCATCGGCGGACAGGTAGATCGTCGCGACAAGCCCCATGGCCACCAACAGGCCGATCACAACCGGGCCGTTCACCGCAATCGCCTCGCCGTCTCTGCTTTTCGCGCGTGGCGCAGATTCGACCAGCAATCGTTAGCAAGAGGATAACGGATTGCGCCTTTCAGGCCTTCGGCGGGTCGCTCCAGCCCAGCCGCCGCAGCGCCGCGAACAGCGCAGGCGCCAGCAGCACCACCAGGATGATCCGGGCGATGTGATGGGTCGAGACAAAGGCGGCGTCGCCTTTCAGGGCGAGGGCGACCAGGCTCATCTCGGCGAGGCCGCCCGGCGCATAGGCGAGGATCAAATCGCGGATGCCGATCCCGGTGATCGCGTTCAGCAGCAGCGCGAAAACCACCGTCGACGTCAGCAGCACGAAGGTCAGGCCGAGGCCGACCAGCGCCGCGCGGGCAAGCTGGGCCAGCGCCAGCCCGGCGAAGCGGCCGCCGACCGATGTGCCGATGATGATTTGGGCGGCGGCGATCATCGCCGCCGGCGGCCGGGCATCGGTCAGTCCGAACAGATGGAGGCCGGCGCTCAACAGCATCGGCCCGACCAGCACCGCCGCCGGGATGTTCAGCCGGGCGGCGATCGGCGCGCCGACGATGCAGCCGGTCAAGAGCGCCCAATCGACCGGTGCCATGCCGGCGGCGGCCACGGTCGTCGCGGCCGCCTGCGCCGCCTGGTCGAGATCGGCCGTCAGCCGGAACAGGAACGGAATCGTGAAGACGACCAGGGTGACGCGCAGGCTGTGGCTCAGCGCGATGGTCCGCTCGCTGCCGCCCATCGCGCCGCCGATCATGATCATCTCATTGAAACCGCCGGGTGTGGCGGCGAAATAGGCGGTGACCGGATCGTAGCGGGCGACCCAGCGCAGATAGCTGATGCCGGCGGCGATGCTGACGACGATGTAGACACTCAAGCCGGCGAGCGACGTCATCCAGCGGCCGATATTGTCCAGGATGCTGGGCTCGAAGGCGCCGCCCAGCATGATGCCCAGGATCACCACCATCACGCTGCGCAACCGCGTCGGCACCGGGATCGGCGCGCCCATCAAGGCCGCCGCGCTGGTCGACAGCATCGCCCCCAGCATCCACGGCAGCGGCAGTTCGAGCGCGAAGAAGATGGCGCCGCCGGCGGTGCCGAGCGCCAGCGCCGGGATCAGCCGCTTGTAGTCGGTGTCGCGAACCGCCCGGACGATCTCGGCCGGACTCGGCAGCCCCCAGCCCGCCATCGCCGCGCCGGTCTCAGCCGACCAGCCGGCCGAGGCGGACCGCCGTCTGGCCCCGGCTCAGCCGCCGCGAGGGCATGATCAGCACGCAGTTGTCGTAGGGTGTCAGCACCGGTTTGTCGCCGTCGGTGCCGATCGGCGTCCCGGCCGCCGGCAACACCTCCATGCCGCGAAAATCCTCGGCGAAGGTGAAGCTGTCGCTGCTGATGGTGACCGCCTCGGTCACCTCGATCACCTGCTGCGCCGGCAGGTCGGCGGTCAAATGCGGTTCGGCGAAGTCGCGGTCGATCATCCCGAAATGCAGCAGGACGCGCAGCGTGCTCTCGATCGCCAGATCGTCGGCGCCGCGCTCCCAATGCTGGCCGCATTCGATCAGCAGGGCGTTGCGGGGATCGTCCTCCTTGCCGAAGCCGGCATAGTCGCGCAGACGCTTGCCGGCGGCATGGCCGCTGTCGCACACCACATAGCGCGGCGTATCCAGGGCCTGCGCCAGGGCTCGGCCCTTGGACAGCGGGCCGGCCATCATCAGCGGCGGCGTCTTGTGCTGCATCGAGTGGATGTCGAACAGCATGTCGACGGTGTCGATCAGCCCGCGGATCTCCCGCGCCCGGACTAGCTCGCGCGATTGCCGCGGCCCGTCCAGGGTCGACTCGTTCCACAGCCGGTTGAAGTCCTCGTCGACGAAACGGGACGCCGTGGGGTTGGCCCGGTCGAAGCTGTGATAGGCGGCGACATTGGCGAAGCCCAGGGTCAGCGTGCCGCACAGCGGACGGATGTCGTGGCGGAACAGGAAGTCCAGGGCGATCGCGCCGCACAGTTCGTTGCCGTGGGTCACCGCGTTGATCAGCACATGCGGGCCCGGCCGATCGGAGCGATAGCTGGTGTAGTACTCCACGCCGGTGTTGCCCGCCCGATAGGGCTCGATGTCGGGCGCTTCGAGCTCGACCGGGTATTCCGGCGCGGCGGTCCTATCCGTCATCGCCGCCGGCTCCGGCTCGCCGGTGTCGCGGCGCTGCCATCGCAAGCCCCGGCGCGAGGCTCAATCTGGTTCATGGGGGAAGGTCCTGGTGTGACGGGACGACTGGGGGCTGCGCGGCCAGTATCCGACAACGGCGCGGCGTGGGAAAGGGGGCGGAACGGGCGCTTGTTTCCCCATCGACGCGGCCTCTGGCAGCGTATACCGTTCGATCACAAGTGACAGGCCGCCGCGCCCGAAGCAGGCGGTTTGCCAAGACAATGATCTGGCAGGGAGTGCAGACCATGAACAAGATTCTCAACGCGGTCGCGCTGTGCGCGCTCGGCTCGGCGGTTCTGGCCGGGCCGGCGGGTGCCGCCGACCTGACCATCGCGCTGTCGTCCGAGGCGACCTCGATCGATCCGCACTATCACAATCTCGGGCCGAACAATCAGATCAACCGGCACATCTTCGACCGGCTGATCAACCAGGGCCCGAACCAGGAATTGTGGCCGGGCCTGGCGGAGTCCTGGTCGGTCACCGACGACCCCACGGTCTGGGAATTCCGTCTGCGCCGAGGTGTCACCTTCCATGACGGCTCGCCGTTCACCGCCGCCGATGTGGCGTTCACAATCGGCCGGGCCGGGAACGTGCCGAACAGCCCGTCGGGCTACGGCACCTATACCAAGCAGATCGTCGAGACCACCGTCGTCGACGATCACACCATCCACTTCCGGACCGCGTCGCCTTACCCGCTGATCCCCAACGACCTCAGCACCGTCGCCATCATCAGCCGCAAGGTCGGCGAGGAAGCGGCGACCGAGGACTACAATTCCGGCAAGTCCGCCATCGGCACCGGTCCCTTCCGCTTTGTCGAATACGTCCCCGGCGACCGCATCGTGCTGCGGCGCAACGACGATTACTGGGGCGACAAGCCGGAATGGGATCAGGTGACCCTGAAGGCGATCACCAGCGCCCCGTCGCGGGTCGCCGCCCTGCTCGCCGGCGATGTCGACATGATCGAAGGCGTGCCGACCGCCGACATCCCGCGCTTGCGCGACAACCCGGATGTCGCGTTGTCGCAGGGCGTCTCGAACCGGGTGATCTATCTGCACATCGACAGCGACCGCGAGGTCACGCCGATGGTCACCGCCAAGGACGGCGGCGAGATCCCGAACCCGTTCCGCGACGTCCGGGCGCGCCGGGCGATCTCCATCGCCATCAACCGTCCGGCGATCGTCGAGCGGGTCATGGACGGCGTCGCCATCCCGGCCGGCCAATTGCTGCCGGACGGTTTCTTCGGCGTGTCGGAGAACATCCAGGTGCCGGAATACGATGCCGCGCAGGCCCGCGCCCTGCTGGCCGAGGCGGGCTATCCGGACGGTTTCAAGCTGACCATCCACGGCCCCAACGACCGTTACATCAACGACGACAAGATCATCCAGGCGATCGCCCAGATGCTGGCGCGGGTCGGCATCGAGGCGGAGGTCGACGCCATGCCGCGATCGACCTATTTCGGCCGCGCCTCGGCGCTGGAGTTCAGCCTGATGCTGGTCGGCTGGGGTTCCGGCACCGGCGAGGCCTCGTCGCCGTTGAAGGCGCTGTTGCTGACCAACGACAAGGAACGCGGCTTCGGCAACGCCAATCGCGGGCGGTATTCGAACCCGGAGGTCGACGCGCTGGTGGTCGAGGCGCTCGCCGCCGTCGACGATGCCAAGCGGCAGGACCTGCTGGCTCGGGCGACGGAGATCGCCATGGCCGATGTCGGCCTGATCCCGCTCCATTTCCAGGTCAATACCTGGGGCACCCGGCCGGGTCTGCGCTATCAGGCCCGGACCGACGAGTACACCCTCGCCCAGGGCGTCGTCTCGACGCAGTAGCCGTCATGGGCGGGGGGGGGGGGGGGGGGGGGGGGGGG
>JABDIP010000053.1 GCA_013003675.1 Inquilinus sp. | reverse complement strand
GCGTGGGAGAGGCGTGCACTATGGCGCGGCACCGCGCCGGCAATGAAGACTGGAACGAGCATTCCATATAGGTTTCCTCCTTGCCATAGCCGGCATTTTGGGTAATAACATTGCGCATTCTGCTCTGGGTCCTTTCGAGAGAAAACTTATGCGTCGCGTGAAACTTGATCGTATCGACCGCCGGATTCTGCGGGACCTGCAGAACGACGGCCGTATGACCAATGTCGAGCTTGCGCGGCGGGCGGGTATCTCCGCGCCGCCGTGTCTCAGGCGGGTGCGGGCGTTGGAAGAGGCCGGTTTCATCCGCGGCTACCACGCCGACGTCAACGCCGAGGCGCTGGGCTTCGGCGTCACCGTCTTCGCCCAGGTCGGTCTCAGCAGCCAGGCGGAAACCGATCTGCGCAAATTCGAGGATCTGGTCGCGACCTGGCCGCTGGTGCGCGAATGCCACATGTTGGCGGGCGAAACCGACTTCCTGCTCAAGGTCGTCGCCGAGGATTGGGACGCCTATCAGAAGTTCCTGACCACGCAACTCACCGCCGCCCCCAGCGTCAGCCACGTCAAATCGGCGCTCGCCATCCGCACCGGCAAGAATCTGCCCGGCGTGCCGATCGAGGTGCCCGGCGACGGCACCGAGTAGCCGACCCGCGGTTCGCACGGCGGCCGGATTGCGTCCCGGGCGGCGGAACGGCGGTTCGCAAGCCTTCAGGACCGGCAAACCGGCCGCTCAGACAAACCTGATATCGATGATCTCGTAGGATTTCGAGCCGTTCGGCGTGGTCACCTCGACCACATCGCCGACGGTCTTTCCGATCAGTCCGCGCGCCAGCGGCGCCGTCACCGACAGACGGCCGGAGCGGATGTCGGACTCGTCCTGGCCGACGATCTGATAGGTCGTCTCGGCCTCGGTGTCCTCGTCGGCGAGGCGCACCGTGGCGCCGAACTTGATGCTTTCGCCGGACAGTTGCGACACGTCGATCACCTCGGCGCGGGAGATACGATCCTCCAGCTCCATGACGCGACCCTCGATGAAGCTCTGACGCTCGCGGGCGGCCTGGTATTCGGCGTTCTCCGACAGGTCGCCATGCTCGCGCGCCTCGGCGATCGCCCGGATCACGGCCGGACGCTCCACCGACTTCAGGTGCTTCAGCTCTTCCTGAAGGCGGGCGTTACCAGCCGCCGTCATTGGCACTTTTTCCATTGCCACAGCCTCTGCCTGCCACAAGGGACAAAAGACGGCACGGTCGGCGCGGGTGCGCCAACGGCCGTCGGTTCATTTCGCTCCGCGAAGGTATGACTGCAACGGGGCGACTTCAAGGCGCCCCGCCCGCAACGCAGCGATAGCCTCGACCGCGGCGCTCGCACCCGCGACGGTCGTGTAATACGGGATGTTATTGACGAGTGCAGTGCGGCGCAAGCTGAAGCTGTCGCGGATCGCCTGGGCTCCGTCGGTGGTGTTGAAGACCAGTTGCACGTCGCCGTTGATCATCGCATCGACGATGTGCGGCTGGCCTTCCAGCACCTTGTTGACCCGTGTCACCGGCAGGCCGGCGGCGGCCAGCCGGTCGGTGGTGCCGCTGGTGGCGATCAACGAGAATCCCATTTCGTTCAGCTTGCCGGCGAGCGGCACGATGGCGTCCTTGTCCTGGCCGCGGACCGAGAGGAACACCGTTCCGCCGAGCGGAAGTTCGACGCTGGCGCCGAGCTGAGACTTGGCGAAGGCGCGGCCGAAATCGCGGTCGAGCCCCATCACCTCCCCGGTCGACTTCATTTCCGGTCCCAGCAGGGTGTCGACGCCGGGGAAGCGGGCGAACGGGAACACCGCTTCCTTGACCGCGGTGTGCGGCGGTGCCGGGTCGTTGAGCGGGAAGTCGTCCAGCTTGGCGCCGGCCATGATCCGGGCGGCGATCTTGGCGATCGGCGTGCCGGTCGCCTTGGCGACGAAGGGCACGGTGCGGCTGGCCCGCGGGTTGACCTCGATGATGTAGACCGTGCCATCCTTGACCGCGAACTGCACGTTCATCAAACCGATCACGCCGAGCCCCTTAGCGAGCTGTGCGGTCTGTTGCTCGATCTCGCGGATGATGGCGGCGTCGAGCGAATGCGGCGGCAAGGCGCAGGCGCTGTCGCCGGAGTGGATCCCGGCCTCCTCGATATGCTCCATGATGCCGGCGACATAGACCGTCTCGCCATCGCACAGGGCGTCGACGTCGACTTCGACGGCCGCCTGCAGATAGCTGTCGATCAGCACCGGCGTCTTGCCCGACACCTTGACCGCCGTGGTGATGTAACGCCGCAGGCTGTCGCGGTCGTGGACGATCTCCATCGCCCGGCCGCCGAGCACATAGGACGGCCGGATCAGCACCGGATAGCCGATTTCCGCGGCGATCGCCTCGGCTTGGTCGGCGGAGCGGGCGATGCCGTTGGCCGGCTGGCGCAGGCCGAGGCGGTCGAGCAGATCCTTGAAACGCTCGCGATCCTCGGCGAGGTCGATCGCGTCCTTCGGCGTGCCGAGAATCGGGATGTCGGCGGCTTCCAGGTCATGCGCCAGTTTCAGCGGGGTCTGGCCGCCGAACTGGACGATGACGCCGAGCAGGCGGCCGTTCGACATCTCGACCCGCGCCGCCTCGATCACGTCCTCGGCGGTCAGCGGCTCGAAATAGAGCCGGTCGGAGGTGTCGTAGTCGGTCGACACGGTCTCCGGGTTGCAGTTGACCATGATCGTCTCGATGCCGGCCTCGCGCAGGGCGTAGGCGGCGTGGACGCAGCAATAGTCGAACTCGATGCCCTGGCCGATGCGGTTCGGCCCGCCGCCCAGGATCATCACCTTGTCGCGGTCGCTGGGCTCGGCCTCGCACTCGGCCGGCGCCAACCCATTGCCCTCATAGGCGGAGTACATATACGGGGTGGCGCTGGCGAACTCGGCGGCGCAGGTGTCGATGCGCTTGTAGACCGGGTGGATCCCGGCCGCATGGCGGCGTCCGGTGACCGCCGCCTCCTCCAGCCCCGCCAGCTCGGCGAGCCGGGCGTCGGAAAAGCCCATCTGCTTGAGCGCCAGCCAGCCGGCGGCGTCGGCGGGCAGACCGTCCCGACGGACCGCTTCCTCGGCCTCGACCAGCCCCTTGATCTGCTCCAGGTACCACGGGTCGAAGTGGCAGGCGGCGTGGATCGCCTGGACGTCCAGGCCGTGCCGCATCGCCTGGGCGATCACCAGCAGGCGGTCATGGGTCGGCCGCGACAGGGCGGCGCGGATCAGGTTCGGGTCCCGTTCCTCGACGAAGCCGGTGATCTCGACCTCGTTCAGGCCGGTCAGGCCGGTCTCCATCGAGCGCAGCGCCTTCTGCAGGCTCTCCTGGAAGGTGCGGCCGATCGCCATCGCCTCGCCGACCGACTTCATCGAGGTGGTCAGCAGCGGGTCGGCGCCGGGGAACTTCTCGAAGGTGAAGCGCGGCATCTTGGTGACGACATAGTCGATGGTCGGCTCGAAGCTGGCCGGGGTGACCCGGGTGATGTCGTTGTCCAACTCGTCGAGGGTGTAGCCGACGGCCAGCCGGGCGGCGACCTTGGCGATCGGGAAACCGGTCGCCTTCGAGGCCAGCGCCGAGGAACGCGAGACCCGCGGGTTCATCTCGATGATCACCATCCGGCCGCTGTCCGGGTCGACCGCGAACTGCACGTTCGAGCCACCGGTATCGACCCCGATCTCGCGCAGCACGGCGATCGAGGCGTCGCGCATGCGCTGGTATTCCTTGTCGGTCAGGGTCAGCGCTGGGGCGACGGTGACCGAGTCGCCGGTGTGGATACCCATCGGGTCGACGTTCTCGATCGAGCAGATGATGATGCAGTTGTCGGCGCGGTCGCGCACGACCTCCATCTCGTATTCCTTCCAGCCGAGCACCGATTCCTCGATCAGCACCTGGTGCACCGGGCTGAGCCGCAGGCCGTTGCGGACGATGTCCTCGAATTCGTTGCGGTTGTAGGCGATGCCGCCGCCGGAGCCGCCCAGGGTGAAGGACGGGCGGATGATCGCCGGCAACCCGACCAGGTCGATCGCGCCGAGCGCCTCGTCGAGGGAGCGGACGAGCTGGCTGCGCGGCGATTCCAGGCCGATCCGGTCCATCGCCTCGCGGAACAGCTGGCGGTCCTCGGCCTTGGCGATCGACACGCGGCGGGCACCGATGAGTTCGATGCCGAGGCGCTCCAGGGTGCCGTCGTCGGCCAGGGCCAGCGCCGTGTTCAACGCCGTCTGCCCGCCCATGGTGGGCAGCAGCGCGTCGGGGCGCTCGCGTTCCAGCACGCGGGCGACGATCTCCGGCGTGATCGGCTCGATATACGTGGCATCGGCCAATTCCGGGTCGGTCATGATCGTCGCCGGGTTGGAATTGACCAGGACGACGCGATAGCCCTCCTGCTTCAGCGCCTTGCAGGCCTGCGCCCCGGAATAGTCGAACTCGCAGGCCTGGCCGATGACAATCGGGCCGGCGCCGATGATGGCGATCGAGGAGATGTCGGTACGCTTGGGCATGATCGCTCGGGCGGTGCTCTTATCAAGGACCACAGGAGGCACAGAGAGTTGGGAACCGGGCCGGCGTTCTTATAGGGGCGCGGCCCCGGCGACGCCAGTGCTTCGGGGCGGTCGCCGGGCCTAATACCAAGGGTCATAGATAATGACCGATTTCATGGAGCCCCCAGGAC
>JABDIP010000051.1 GCA_013003675.1 Inquilinus sp. | reverse complement strand
GGTCGTCCTACTGACCATTCTGCTGGTCGGTATCACCGCCACCATCGCCTTCGTGGCGGACATGCTGGTGCCGGTGATCGTGGCCGTGGTGATCGCCTATCTGCTGCAGGGCGTGGTCGGCCGGCTGGAATCCCACAAGGTGCCGCACATCGTCGCCGTCGTTTCGGTGTTCCTGCTGTTCATGGCCTTCCTGCTGTTCCTGGTCTTCGGCCTGCTGCCGTTGCTGATCGGCCAGTTCAGCCAGCTCCTTCAGCAGGTGCCGCGGATGGTGGGGGAAGGCCAGGCGCTGTTGCTGCAATTGCCCGAGCGCTATCCGGATTTCATCTCCGAGCAGCAGGCGCGCCAGTTCACCGCCCGGCTCGGCAGCGAGTTGCTGCTCGCCGGCCAGCGGCTGCTGTCCTACTCGGTGTCGTCCCTGGTGTTCGTCCTCACCATGATCGTCTATCTGATCCTGGTGCCGTTTCTGGTGTTCTTCCTGATCAAGGACAAGGACCGGCTGATCGACTGGATCACCGGGTTCCTGCCGCGCGAACGCCAGCTCAGCAACGAGGTGTGGGCCGAGGTGAACGGTCAGATCGCCAACTATGTGCGCGGCAAGTTCTGGGAGATCCTGATCGTCGGGTCGGTGACCTTCGTGGTCATGACCTTCCTCGGTCTCGAATTCGCCGCGCTGATCGGCGCCCTGACCGGTCTCTCGGTGCTGATGCCCTTCGTCGGCGCCGCGTCGGTGACCGCGCCGGTGGCGATGGTCGCCTATTTCCAGTTCGGCATATCGCCCGAATTCTTTTACGTCCTCGCCGCCTACGGCGTGATCCAGGCGCTTGACGGCAACGTCCTGGCGCCGTTGCTGTTCAGCGAGGCGGTCAACCTGCATCCGGTGGCGATCATCGTCGCCATTCTGCTGTTCGGCGGCCTATGGGGCGTTTGGGGCGTGTTCTTCGCCATTCCGCTGGCGACGGTGGTCCAGGCGGTGCTGCGGGCCTGGCCGCGTCACGCCCGGGAGACCGAGGGCGACGCGGAAGACGGCGCCGCGACGAACGACCGGGTGGCGGCCGAATAGAGCCGCCGGCACGAACCGTCGAGCCGGATCGTTCGTCAGTCCGCGTGGGTCTGATAGACGGCGCGAATGCTGTCCTGGATGCCGTGGAACGCCGTCAGGACGCGCCGATCGAAATGCTCCGGCCGGGTTCGGCCGTCACCCTCGGTCAGGATCGCCAGAGCCTCGGCGTGTGACAGCTTTGCCTTGTACGACCGTTCCATGCGCAGGGCGTCGTAGGTGTCGGCCACCGCCACGATACGCGACGGCAAGGGAATGGCGCCGCCGGCGAGGCGGTGCGGATAGCCGGTGCCGTCCCAGCGCTCATGGTGATTGAGCGCGATGGCGGCGGCCAGCCTCAGGGTCGGGTGGCTGCTCCATGACAGCATGCGATGGCCGATCACCGTATGGCGCTGCATCAACGCCATCTCTTCGGCATTGAGCGGTCCCGGCTTGTCGATCACCGCGCGTGGGACGCCCAGCTTGCCGATGTCGTGCAACGGCGCGGCATGTTCGATCCGCGCTACCTGCTCGTCGGGCAGGCCCAGGCGCCGGGCCAGCAGCCCGGCATAGAGGCCGATGCGCCGGGTATGGCGTCGGGATTCGCGGTTGCGATGGTCGTTGGCGCGGATCAGCCCGTCCGCCTGGATCGCATCGATGCCATCGATCGCCCATCTGGCCGCGCGCCGAAAGTCGGGCATCACCGCGGCCGGCATCATCAGCGCGCCGTCAGGCATCGTCTGCCTCGATCGGTCGCCTGCGGGCGGTGTGGGCGGAGAGAGGATCGGTCAAAGGGCCTTGCAATCGCTCTATGGCAGAGAGGAATCGGGCGCCAGTCGGCGCAATATGGTTAACAGGACACTACAATGCGGCGATTGGGCGGCCTGTGTCAAAGCTGTGACAAAGATTCAATTTGATGCGTCTTGTAGGCAAGTCAAGCGGCGGCGCCGAAATCAGGCGGCGGACGGCAGGCTGACCTTGACACGCAACCCGCCGGACGACCGGTTCTCGGCGAAGACCTCGCCGCCGACCGCCTCCACATTCTGGCGAACGATCCACAGCCCGATCCCGAAATGCGCGCCGGAATCGCGCGGGCCCTCGTCGTCGCCGTTCGCCTCGGGCCGCTCGGAGACATACCGCTCGAAAATGCGGTCCAGGCTGCTGGGATCGACGCCGGGCCCGCTGTCCTCGATCGTCAGTTCCGCCAGTTTTCCCCGGCGATGCACGCCGACATCGATGCGCCCTTCCGGTGGCGAGAAGCTGACCGCGTTATCGACCAGGTTCTCGATGATTGTTTCCAACAGATCTTCATTGGCTCGTACTGCCACGCGATTGTCTACCTGCAGGACGAATTGCGGCCGTAGTCGGATGTCGAGCCCGGAATACCCACCGAGCATGCGCCGCACGAGGTCGGAGAGGTCGACGATGCGCCATGGCGGCTCGAGCAGATCGGCGGTGGCATCCTCGATGTGCTGGGCGACCGAGACCAGGCTGTCCAGCCGGTGCAGCGACTGCTCGATCATGTCGATCGCGCGGACACCGCGCGAATTGGCCGGAACCAGGCGCTTCAGCGGCTCCACCGACTGACGGATCACGCCGATCGGCGTCTTGAAAGCGTGCGCATTGTCCTCGGCGGCGCGCCGAATGCGGTCCGCCGAACTGTGCAGGCTTTCGACCAGCCGGTCGAAGTCCTGGGCCACCGATTGCAGCTCCGGCTGCGTGTTCTGGGCGGCGAATGACATGGCATTGACCGGGTCGTTGCCGATCTGCCGCGCCAACTCGCCGAAACGATGCAGGTTGCGCCACACGCCGAGAAAGAGCGCCAGCACCAGCAACGCCATGGCGGCATAGATCAGCGCCGCCACCCTGACTTCCGGCGTCGACCAGTACGGGCGGCCGATCGAGGAGCCGATGATGACCTCCGAGTCGTGCGAGGTTACGATCGCCCAGCAGCCGAATTCCGTGTTCACCGGGGTGATCGAGGTCAGCACCTCCTGCGGGCCGTCGCCGACACTCACCCGCATCGCCAGGGGCAGGTTCCCGGAACAGGTCTGCGCCAGCCGGCCAAGGATGCCCTGACTCAGCAACTCCTCGCGTTCGCGGTCGAGATGCGCGCTGGGGATCGGCGGCGCCGAGGCGACGAAATAGAAGCCGTGGGCGCCCGGCACGTTGGCGCGTCGCAGCAGCAGCCGGACCCGCGCGTCGCTGTCGATGAATTGCGACAGATCCTCGACGATCGCGGCCGGGACGGCGGTGTTCGCCTCCTGCAGCACCTGGGTCAGCGAGCGGGCGATCAATTCGCCCTGCAATTGGGCGTCGCGCAACAGCAGCGCGCTCTTCTCGCGATCCGCGGCGCGGAACTGGTCGTAGATCAGGATCGGGACGGTCAGGAACACGACGACCAGCACAACCAGGCGGATCGCCAGCGATCGCAGGAACCAGGGCATCCGGAAGGCGACGGCGCCGGTGCCGCGCGCCCGTCCGCTTTCACTCACCTTCGCGCTTCCACCGATAGCCGAAACCGGGGTAGTTCTCGATCATGTCGAACTTCTGATCCTCGGCCCTGAACTTCTGCCGGATCCGTTTGATGAAGGCGCGGACATTGGCGCGAAACCCGGCGGCGCCATAACCGGCGATGAACCCCGCGCCGCGCGCCAGATCGTAGATTTCACGATAGGAAAGATCTTCGCCCGCCCGCGACGCCATCACCCGGACGATCTTGAATTCGGTCAGGGTCAGGTCGACCTGGCGGCCCTGCCAGGTCGCGCGGCAGGCAGCCAGATGCAGTTCCAGCGGCCCGAATGACATCGTGTCCGCCGTCGCGCCGCCGGCTTCTTCGGCGGTCGGTCCCTTCTGGCCGCCGGTAATCAGCTGCATGCGTTTCAGCAGAATCGAAAAGCTGCGCGATTTCTCGACATAGTCGATAGCGCCGCCGGCAAGCGCCGACTCCTCGTAGATCTGGTCGCTGAGCACGGTGAGGAAGATCACCGGCACTTCGTTCCCTTCGTCCCGCAACCGGCGCAACACCTCGATGCCGTCGAGATTGGGCATGCGCCAATCGAGCAGGATGATGTCCGCGACCCCGTCGTCGGAGCGGAAATACTCGAGCGCAGCCTCCCCGCCGCTGAAGGATACGACGTCGTATCCCTCGTCCTGCAGGTTCATGCCTAGCGCTTCGCGGAACAACTCGTCGTCGTCGACCAGCGCGACGCGGATGGCGTCAGCTTCTTCGGTCGTCCGCTTGGGCGACGAGTTCTGAAAAGCAGCGTTGGTCGACATTGTTGGCATCGTCACTACTGGTTACGTCGTACGACAATACCCGAAAATTACGTGTCGTGACTTCCATGAAAAATAGGACACGCAATACGCACTGGTCCGAGGCGTATTGCCACGACAACGCGGGCGGAATCTCCTCCACCCATATTGGATCGCCCAGAAGCTCCCTGACGGCGTCCTGGTCATAGCCAACGACTGCGGCGAGATCCGCAGGGGTGTCGGCGGTGCGCCGCGCAGGCACTTCGGGCTTGACCGGCGGCAGCGGCACCGTGCGCTGCCCGGCTTCAACCGGCGGTTCGGGCGCGGGCTGCTCCACGGCAGGCGCCAGGACGCACGCGCCGACCGCCATGGCCGCGCAAAGCGTCAACGCCCGTCGATAGCCCCGGATCAGCAAGGCAACGTGCCCGAGTCGAATGTCCAGGTTATCGAAGACGCGATGTTTCGCAACATTCCGCATCTCACTTATCCGGCTCTCCTGTTGATCCCGACTTTCGCCGCTCAGCCCCGCTGAATCGGCACAGAAGAACCCATATTTGGCTAAAGAACAGTTTAGAACC
>JABDIP010000032.1 GCA_013003675.1 Inquilinus sp. | reverse complement strand
CTGATCCAGGCCGATCGCCGCGGCAACCGCGTCTACTACATGGTCACCGACGAGCATATCCGGCGCACGTTGACCGACATGGTCGACCACGTCGCCGAATCCGAGGCCGAGGGCGAATAGCCGCCGGTTCAGTCGGTGTGGGCGGCGGCGAGCGGATTCGGCGCAGGCCGACCGACAGGGTCGATCCCGCCGCCGAATCCGAGGCCGAGGGCGAAACGGCAGGCTCAGTTGACGCGGATCGACCCGCGACGGCCATTCGGGCGGTCGCGGCGGCCGTTCGAACCGAACCCGAAACCGTAGCGCTCCCCAAGCGCGATCAGGCCCTTGGCGACGACGGTCCCGCCGGCCAGGGCGACGACGGCCGCGCCGCCGGCGAACAGGAACAATCGCCGGCTGTTGGCCCTCTCGAGCGCGTCGAGGTCCGACTCGGTATAGCTGCGGACGGCGGATGGATGGATTGCTTCCGAAGTGATCGATTTCATGGCGGGTCCCCAATCTTGCAGTGCGTTTAGCGGCAGGGTCGTCTTGCTGACGGCCCCGCACTCATGCCCATACAGGGTCGAAGAAAGGGCTTAATAAAATCGAAATTCCGCATCGTATTGCACGCATAGAACGAGTATCAGCCTTGAATTCTATCACCCAACGTGAATCCATTTTTATACAACCATGAGATTGCCCCTGGACCGACGGCCTTGAGGGCAACGCGGCGCCCGGCGGCTCTACCAGGTCGACGAGCGCGGCACCCGGCCGAGAAACTCGTCGATCCGCCGCATCGTCGCCTCGGTCGTGTCGGCCGGCAGGGCGTCCGGGGCAAAAAAGCCGGCCTCGGCGATTTCCGCCGAGCGGGTCTCCGCCGGCTGCCACCGCCGGCCGACATAGAGCGCGACATGGTCGCAGCGATGTTCGGTGAAATTGGCATAGAGGCCGAACAGTTCGTCGACCGCCTCCAGGGCGACGCCGCCCTCCTCGCGGGTCTCGCGGATCGCCGCCGCCTCCACGGTCTCCCATTTCTGCACCCCGCCACCGGGCAGGAACCAGCCTGGGCGATAGCAATGCCGCACCAGCAGTACCGCGCCGGAGGCGTCCAGCGTCAACGTCCGCGCGCCCAGCGTGGTCGGCCTGCGCAGCCGCAGATAGCCCGTGTGCAGCCGGTAGAGGACGGGCGGCAGCGGCGAGCGCTGGAACCAATCGATCCATTGACTCATGACAGAACCTGTAACGGCATGGATGATGAGCATCAATGCGTGGAGTGTTGCCGGCCGCTAGTCAACCGGGGCGCCCAATCGTGGAAGGATCGACATGCAACAGATTCTGGCTCTTGCCGCCGTCATCGCCATTGCCGCCTCGGTCGCCGGCGGGACGGCCGCGGCACAGGAGGCCCGCTTCTCTCTCGGCGAGGACCAATTCGCCGCCGGCGGCGATATCCGCCTCGTCGGCCCGGCCGGCGGCGACCTGATCGCCGCCGGCGGCAATTTGGACATCGCGGCCGGCGGCGCCGTCGACCTGATTGCCGCGGGCGGGACGATCACCGTCGACGGGCCGCTGCGCGAGGATGCCATCCTGGCCGGCGGCACCGTCACCCTGGCCGGCACCGTGGCACAGGACGTCATCGCCAGCGGCGGCCGGCTGCGCTTGATGCGCGGTGCCAGGATCGGCGACGACGCCTTGCTGTCGGGCGGCAGCGTCACGCTGGACGGCGATATCGGCGGCGGCATCGACTACGTCGCCGGCCGCGGCCGCGGCGGCCGGTCCGGCTGGGAACCGTCCCGAGGCGCCCATTGGGGCGGCGCCCTGTTCGGCGCGCTGGGCACGATCGCCGCCGGCGCGGTCGCCTTCCTGCTGCTGCCGGGGCTGACGCTCGGCGCGGCGGCGGCGGTGCGCGAGCGGCCGGTCTTCAGCCTGCTGCTCGGCATCGCGGTGATGGCCGGCGTGCCGTTGCTGGCGATCCTGCTGTTCGCCACGGTGATCGGCATTCCGCTCGGGGCGATCGCCCTGCTGCTGTATCCGGCGCTGCTGTTCCTCGCCATCGTTGCGACCGCTTTCGGCCTGTCGGAGGGCCTGTTGCGAAGGCGCCTGTCGCCGCCGACCCCGCTGCGCCGGCTCGGCACTTTCGCCTTGGCGGTGGTCGTGCTCTACATCCTGTTCGCCATCCCGTGGATCGGCGGGCTGCTCGGGATCGTGGCGCTGCTGGTCGGCCTCGGCGCCCTCGGCCAGTCGCTGGCCGGCGCCCGCCGCGACAGCCTGGCGGCGGGCTGAGCGACGGGGCGACAGCCAACGCGAGGAAGGCCATGACCGACGATCCCGCCCTGCTGCCGGCGACCGAGATGGTCGCCCGCTATCGCGCCGGCAGCTTGTCGCCGGTGACGGTGACCGAAGCCTGCCTGGCGCGGATCGAGGCGCTGAACCCGATCCTTAACGCCTTTTGCCGGGTCGATGCCGAGGGGGCGCTGGCCGCCGCCGGCGAATCCGCCGCGCGCTGGGCCGCCGGCGCGCCGCTGGAGGCCGGCGCGGCGATCGTCGACGGGGTGCCGACCTCGGTGAAGGATCTGGTGCTGACCCGCGGCTGGCCGACCTTGCGCGGCTCCCGTGCGATCGATCCCGGCCAGCCCTGGGACGAGGACGCGCCGGCCGTCGCCCGGCTGCGCGCCGCCGGCGCGGTGCTGGTCGGCAAGACGACGACGCCGGAGCTCGGCTGGAAGGGCGTGACCGACAGCCCGCTGACCGGCATCACCCGCAATCCGTGGGACCCGGACCGCACCCCCGGCGGCTCCAGCGGCGGCGCGGCGGTGGCGGCGGCGACCGGCATGGCGGCCTTGAACATCGGCACCGATGGCGGCGGCTCGATCCGCATCCCGGCCAGCTTCACCGGCATCGTCGGCATCAAGCCCAGCTATGGCCGCGTGCCCGCCTATCCGCCCAGCCCGTTCGGCAGCCTGTCCCATCTCGGCCCGATGACCCGCACGGTCGGCGACGCGGCGCTGATGCTGCAGGTGCTGGCGCAACCCGACTCGCGCGACCCGGCCGCGCTGCCCTGCCCGCCGGAGGATTTCGCCGCCGGCCTGGAAGGCGGCATCGGCGGCGGCATGAACGGCCTGCGCATCGGCTATGCCGAGACCCTGGACGGCTATGTGGTGGAGCCGGGGATCGCCCGGCTGGTCGCCGACGCGGTCGGGGTCTTCGCCGATCTCGGCGCCGCGATCGAGCCGGTGGCGCCGCCGCTGGCCGGCGCGTCGGACATTTTCGCCCGGCACTGGACCGTCGGCGCGGCGACCGTGCTGGAAGGCTTCCCCGAGGCGGCGCGGGCGGTGATGGACCCCGGCCTGGTCGCCGCCGCCGGCCTCGGCCGGAATACCCCGCTGATCGACTACGCCCAGGCGATGCAGGCCCGCGCCCGCATGGGGCTGGCGATGAACCTGTTCCACCGGGACTACGATCTGCTGCTGATGCCGACCGAGCCGATCGCCGCCTTCGCCGCCGGCCGCGACACGCCGGCAGACGGCCCCTATCGCGACTGGCCGGACTGGACGCCCTTCACCTACCCGTTCAACCTGACCCAACAACCGGCGATCTCGGTGCCCTGCGGCCTGACCGCCGAGGGGTTTCCCGCCGGCCTGCAGATCGTCGGGCCGCTGCACGCCGACGCGGCGGTGCTGCGCGCCGCCCGCGCCTTCGAAACCGCCCGGCCCTGGCCGCTGCCGCCTTGTGCCGCGGACCCCGAGATCCTCGATCCCGTGACCCCCGACCGGAGATGAATCCGATGACCGACCGCCCGGCCCCTCCGGGGTTCGAGTTACCCCGCGCAGGCCGCGCCTCTCTCCCTGCCGT
>JABDIP010000024.1 GCA_013003675.1 Inquilinus sp. | reverse complement strand
CACGGGTAGCGGTCGGTGCCGAGCAGCGTCCAGTCGCGGCCGAGGGAGGCGACCAGCGCGGTCTGGCCGACCGCCGCCGCCAGATAGGGGGTGACGGTGCTGACCGAGACGACGACGTCGAGCGCGCGCATCATCGCCGCCATGCCGTCGATGTCGTCGAACAGGTCGAGATCGGCGAAGCCGTGCAGGGGGGTGCCGAGGACCCGCTCGGCATGCTCCAGCTCGGTGGCGCAGTCGCCGTATTGCAGGTTGACCGGCACGATGCCCGGCATCGACAGCAGCGGCGCCCAATCGTCGATCTCGGTGTAGAAGCGGGTGCGGTCGGGGCTGCGCAGGCCGCTGCGCCAGCACAAGCCCACCTTGAGGCCGGGGCCGAGGGCGTCGAGCCGCCGCCGCCAGCCCGCCACCGCCTCCGGATCGGCGGCCAGATAGCCGCCGGGGGCCGGGAAATCGCCGATGGCGCGGCGGAAATGACGGGCCAGGCTGCCCATCGGAATCGCGTAGTCGGGGGTGCCGAACTCGCCCAGCCAGTCGTATTCGCGGATCGCCTGGCGCTTGTCGGCGGTCTTGGTAGAAGCATGGACCAGCGCGCCGGGGAACGAGCGGCGGTACAGCGGCACCAGCCGCTCGTCGCACTCGATGGCACAGGCGCCGGCGGCGCGGATCGCGTCGGGCAGGCAACTGCCGAAGATGATCTCGTCGCCGATGCCCTGCTCGGCGGCGATCAGCAGCTTCCTGCCGGCCAGCTCCTCGCCCCGCCACAGCGGCGCCGGCAGGCCGCCCAGCGTGCCGGAGCGCCGGTAGCGGGCGTCGTAGAGGCGGAAGCCGGGCTCCAACTCGCCCAGGGCCAGGTGCAGCCGGCCGCGATGCTCGCGCATCACCGCATCGTCGGGCAGCCGCGCCAGGCAGTCGTCCTGATGTCGGGCCGCCGCCGGCAGATCGCCCCTGGACTCGGCCACCAGGGCGCGCAGGAAGGCGAGCCGGCCGCTGTCGGGGTCGATGGCGGCGGCGCGATCGAGCCAGTCGGCCGCATCGTCGAGACGTTCGGTCAGCACGTCGACATGGGCGAGGTCGAGCATCGTCTCGGAATCTTCGGGATGCCGGTCGAGCACGGCGCGATAGGCGGCGACCGCGGCGTCGATCCGGTTGCGATCGGCCAGCAGCCGGCCCATGGCGCGGGCCGGCACCGGGTCGTCCGGACGAAGCGCCTGAAGCAGTTCCAGCCATTGCGCCGCCTCGTCGTGGCGGCGGGCGGCCTGCAGCAACTCGACGAGGCGGAGGACGACATCGGCATCGTCCGGCCGCCGCGCCAGATAGTGTCGGTAGCCGTCGATCGCCGCCGTCTCGCTGCGCCGCGCATCGTGGACCCGGGCGATGGCGAGCAGCGCCGGGTCGAAGCCGGGATCGGCGGCAAGGCAGGCCCCGAAGGAATCGAGCGCCGCGGCGTGGTCGGCCAGTTCGTGATAGGCGAGCCCGATATTGTGAAGGATCTGCGCCTCGCGCGGCAGCGCGACGAGGGCCTGGCGAAACATCTCGATCGCCTCGGCCGGCCGGCCGGCCCGGGTCAGCGCGACGCCCATATTGTTGAGGATCTCCGGATCGCCGGGCGCGGCGGCCAGCGCCTCGCGATAGGCGGCGGCCGCCTCGTCGAACCGCTCGGCCGCCTTCAGCGCGTTGCCGAGATTGAAGCGGTAGGCGGGGTTGTCCGGCTGGCGCTCGACGGCCGCCGACAGCGCCGCCACGGCAGCCGCGGTCTCGCCGCTCTCGAGCAGCACGATGCCCAGGCTGTTGCGATAGCCGGCGGCGTCCGGGTCGAGCGCGACCGCGCGTTCCAGCGCGCCGACCGCCGCCGCCGGCCGCCCCTGGCAATGCAGCGCGTAGCCGAGCGCGTGGCGTATCTCCGCGTCGCGCGGGGCGAGCCGGGCGAGGTCGTCAAGCTTGCGCCCGGCGACCGCCGCGTCGCCGGCCTCCAGCCGGGCCAGGGCATCGTCGAGCCGCCGCCGGAGCTCGAAGGAAGTGGGTGCCGCCGCCTGCGCCTTGCGCTGCTTGCGATCCCGCTGCTTCGCCTTGCCGTTTCGCGCCCGCATCGCGTTGGCCCGACTAGGCGGAGACGGTGACGCTGCCGGCGCCACCGGCCGCCGGCTGCGGCTCCGGCGCGGCGGAAGGCGCCGGCTGCTCGGCGACCTGCGCCCAGGCGGCCCGCATTTCCGAGACGTTCGCGGCGATCTCGTCGACGATGGCGATCGAGGATTCCATGCTGGCGCGCTGCAGCCGGAAGAAGACGTAGTTGTAGAAGCGCTCGAGCATCGGCGCGATCTCGCCGCCATTCTCGAAGTCGAGGCTGGAGCTGAGTCCGTTGACGATGTCGGAGGCCCGCTTCAAGGCGTTGAACCGGTCGACGATGCGGTTCTCCTCGATCGCCAGCCGGGCCTCGCCGAGGCATTTCAGGATGCCGTCGTACAACATCACGACCTGGGGTCCCGGCGACACCGTCCGGGCGGCCTGGCCATAGCTTTGCAGCGCGCTGCGGTGGGCGTTCATGGCGGCTCCTCGGTGCTCGTGGCGTCAGGGTCGGGTTCAGTTGTCGCCGGACAGGGAGTCGGCGGTCGCCTTGACCTGGTCCATCAGCGAACTGCTGGCGGCCAGCGCCTGCTCCAGGGCGGCGAACCTGGCGATCAGGAAGAGGCGGAAATCCTCCGCCCGCTGTTCGATGCGGGCGATGTCCTCGGCCAGATCGGTATTGCGGGCGTCGAGGCTGAGGGTCTCCTGGGTGATCGCCCCGTCGATTTGCGTCAACCCGTCGAGGACGTTGTAGAGGCTGTCGGCGATGCCCTGGGAGACCCCGGTCACCGAGACCGTCTCGCCGGCGGCGGCGCCGGTGTAGACCAGCTTCAGCCCCTCGAAGGCGGTGCCCGCCTTGCCGATCAGGGTGGTGCCGTCGACGGTGAAGGGGTTGGCGTCGCCCGATACCGGCGAGCCGTTCGAGTCGAGCACGTTCGAGACGGTGATCCCGGAGCCGTCGGCGGCCAGGCTGTTGACCTGGAGGTCGAAGCCGGAGAGATCGAAGCTGCCGGCATGATCCAGCACTTGCAGCTCGGACGAGCTCGACGACAGCCGGAACTCGAAGATGTCGCGGACCTGGTCGAGATTGGTCAGCAGCGCGTCGTCGAGCTTCACGTCGTCGACCACCAGCCGGTTACTGTTGTCGAAGGTGACGCCGATATCGGCGAGGGTGCTGAGACCGGCGACACCGGCGACCGAGCGCGCGAGCTCCGTCGCCACCGCGTCCATCGTGGTGCGCACGGTGCCGTTGCCGAACAGGGCGGCGGAAGAGCCGACCTCGCCATCCTCGCCGACCACCTGCTGGCTCTCCACGAAGGCGCGGAACTCGTTGTAGGCGTTGACGAACTCGACGATCTTGTCCTTCACGTCGTTGAGGTCGGTGCCAACCTCGACCGCCAGTTTCTCGGCCGGCTCCTCGCGCAGAAGAGTGAAGGTGACGCCGTCGAGCAAATCGTCGATCTCGTTGCCGGTGCGCTCCACGTTCACGCCGTTGAGGACGATCTGCGCCGTCTCGGCCGTCTGCAGCGGCGATTTCGCCATGTCGCCGCCGGAGATCAGCGTCCCCGCCACATCGCTGTAGTCGATGGCGATGCCGGTCTCGGTGCCGGACAGCACAAGTTCATAGTTGGGCGCGGCCGGATTGGCGCTGGTCTGGATCACCGAGGCGGACACGCCGGTGGCGTCGGCGACGGCGTTGAACTTGTCGCGGATGTCGAGAATGCTGTCGCCGGCATCGATGATGACGTCGGTGGCGGTGTAGTCGGCCGAGGCGAGGCCGACCGAGATGGTGCCGGCATAGCCCAGCGCGGCGGTGTCGGCGGCCGTCGCGCCGGTGAATTTCTCCGCCTTGGCGAGCCGGTTGACGGTCAGGTCGAAATTGCCGACCGCCGCCTCGCCATCGACGGCGACGGCGACGATGCTGGTCGGGTCGACCGAGGTGCCGCCGCTGAGATAGACGCTGCGGGCGAGGAACACGTTGTCCTGGCCGCCGAAGAAACCCGGCGGATTGCGCAGCCCGTTCAGGGCCGTCTGGGTGGCGGTCAGCTTGCTCTTCAGATCGTTGAAGGCGGAGATCTTCGCCTCGTTGGCGGTGACGCGGCTCTCGATTCGCACCGCCGGCAACTGCTTGGCCTGGACCAATGATTCGATCAGCGCCTGGGTGTCGATGCCCGACTGGCCGCCGAAGAAGGTGGCGCTGCCGTTGACCAGCCCGAGGGTGCCGATACCGGTGATGCTATCCATTGTCCAATCTCCCGTCGCGCTGTCCGATCCTCCGGGGCCGCGGCGTCACGGCGGACGGCAACGGGCCCCTTCGGTCGGTCAGGCGCTCACATCCTGTTTCAGGTCGACCGCGTCGGCGGCCTCCGACGTCCGCTCCAGCGCCTCCCGGGTGGCGGCGTAGAACCGCAGCAATTCGGCGGCCGGGTACTGGCTGACCACTTCCTTGGTCTCCACCTTGCGCACCTGCATGACGAAATGGCCGGTCGACGCATCGGTATAGCCGGTGACGGTCGTGTGGACCGGTTCCGGAAGCTTCGCCGCGACGGTCGAGTCGGCGGCCGGCTGCGCGGCCGGTTCCGCGGCGGCGACTTCCCGCCTCGGGATGTCGGCCTTGGGCGCGGTCTGCTCCGGCGGTGCCTCGGCGACACGCGTCGGCGCGGCAACCGTGGGTCGCGCCGGTGCGACGACCGCGGCCCGCGTCGGTGCGGCGGCGACCGGTTTCCCCGGTGCGGCGGCGACAGCGACTGGAACAGTCAAACTTGTCTTCGAGATGTCGTTCATAACAAATCACCTCCTCGACATTGCCCGGATCGGCGGCCATGGCGGGTACGGTGCCATGGTGCCGGCGGGGCGATGCGGGAGGGCGCGCGAGGCGCCCTCCCTGAGGCATCAGCCAGCCAGCGGCTAGCTCAGAAGCCGCAACAGGTTCTGCGGCAACTGGTTGGCCTGGGCCAACATCGCCACGTTCGCCTGCATCAGCACCTGGGCGGAGGTGAACTTGGTCATCTCCGCCGCCACGTCGGTATCGAGCAACGAGGACTTCGCGGCCTCGATGTTCTCGATCTGGGTGTCGACATTGCGCGCCCGGAAGTCGAAGCGCGACATGTACGAGCCCATGTTCGCCCGCGTGCTGTTGACCGTGTTGATCGCGGTGGTAATCGCGGTCAGCGCGGTTGTCGCATTGGTCGCCGTGTCGACCACGCTGGCATTCACGGCCAGGCCCGTGGCGGTGACGACGACCGTCGCCACGTCGATCGTATCGGCAGCGGCCCGGCCGACCATGAAGCTGAGGGTCGCGGCCGTGTCGAGCAGTTCGGTACCGTTGAACTCCGTCTGCTCGGCGATCGAGGTGATTTCGTCGCGGATCTGCGTGAACTCGGCGTTGATGTAGCCGCGGCTGGTGGCATCCACCGAGCCCGACAGGGACTGGGTGGCAAGCGCCTTCATCCGCGACAGGATGTCGGCGATGCGGGCCAGACCACCGTCGGCCACCTGGACAACGGCGGTGCCGTTGGCGGCATTGGTGGACGCCTGGCGCAGCACGACGACGTCGGCGTTCAGGTTGGTCGAGATCGCCAGCGACGACGCGTCGTCCGACGCCTTCACGATCCGCGAGCCGCTCGACAGTTTGCCGATCGAGCTGCGGGTGTTCATGTCGTTGATGTTGAGGAAACGCAGGGCGGTATTCGCGCCCGTATTCGTTGTGACTGTGGGCATGGTACTTTCCTTCTACATGAAGTGACCCGGCCCTTCCTGGGCCGGTGCGACGGGGTAGCTTCCTGCCGCCCCTTCCGATCCGCCGCCTGCTTGGCAGTGGACCTGTCGCGTCGCTGAGTGTCGCAAGCACCATGCCAACCGCCCGGCACCCCGAAAACCCTCGGAAATCCGGGGATTCGCCGTCGGCGCACCGGGGGCAGTTCCTGCCCATGGGGCAAGAATTGCCGGGTCGCGCTAGGCAGGTTTTGCCGGGGTCGATCATTTCTTCCGTCCGCCGATCGGTGTCGCCCGCCGCGGCGGGGGGGGGGGGGGGGGGGGG
>JABDIP010000015.1 GCA_013003675.1 Inquilinus sp. | reverse complement strand
GGCTCTCCATCGCCGCCACGACATCCGAGACGTCGTCGACCATGGCCTCGATCAGCTCGAGGCTCAGTCCGAGAGAGCGGCCGACGATCCTGCTCTCCCGCAGCGCCATGGCGGCGCCATCCAACGGTCGGTTCGCGTCGCGGAGGGTCAGCCCGGTATAGGCGCGGCCGGGCCGATAGAGCGGGTCGGAGTCGAGGCCGATATAGGCGAAGGCATAGGGCACCCGGCCGGCTTGCGCGACCGCGTCGCCGATCGCCGCAAGCGCCGCCAAGCCGGCCACAACGATCGCCGCGACCGTCCGCGTCACCGTCACCGCCCGGTCCGCCGCCTGTCCGATTGCCCTAGTGATCGTCGATGAGGATGCCATACGGGACCAGACCGGTCGGGATCGACCGGATCACCTTCAGAGTCTCGGTGTCGATGATCGAGATGTCGTCGGAGAGGCCGTTCGCCACGTAGAGCTTTCGCTCGTCATCGGTCAGCGCCAGTCCCCAGGCCCGCCGTCCGACCAGGATATAGTCAAGCACCCGGCGTTCGGCGACGTCGACCACCGCCACGTGGTTGGCGCGGCCCAGGGCCACGTAGGCGCGACTGCCATCCTTGGTGATCAGGATGTCGACCGGCGTCACCTCCTCCTTCCGGAATCCCGTGGGCCGGAAAAGGATGTCATCGATCAGTTCGAGCGTCCCGACGGAGATGATGTTGACGATTCCGGCCAGTTCCGCCGAGACCCAAAGCTCACTTCCGTCCGCCGTCAGGGCGAAGCGCCGCGGGCGCGTATCGACGAGAATGTCCGCGATGACCTCGGCCGCCTCGACATCGATGACATGGACCAGATTGGCCGCCTCGGAGGCGACGAAGACCAGCCGGCCGTCCGATGTCGCCTGCACGCCTTCCGGCTCCTCGCCGGTCTCGAATTCGGCCAGCAGTTCACCGGTCTCGACATCGAACACGGTCGCGGTGGCGTCCTCCTCGTTCGAGACATAGAGGTGCCTGCCATTGGGATGCAGGTCGAAGGTCTCCGGCTCCTCGACATTGCGGATTCGCCCGACCAGCCGCCGGGTCGCGACGTCGTACACCACGATCACCGAATCGTCGGCGCAGCCGACGTAGAACTGCGTGCGATCGGCGCTGAAATGCATGCCGCGCGGCCGGGCACAGGTCTCAATGGTCCCGATGGCTTCGTCGTCCTGGTTCAGGACGGTGATCGTATTGCCCTTCTCGTTGCTGATGAAGACCAGCCCGGTGTCCTTTGCCATCGCCGGCGCGGCAAGAACGGCGACGGCGCAGAGCACGGCGGCCTGTCGCCCGAGCCGCGCGACGCGTCCGTGTCGCTCTATTCGCATCGGCAATCCACCCCCCAATACCGCCGGTTCCGCCCTTCGGAAAGGCTCCGCGAAGCGGAGGGCCGTGTCAATCGTGCGGGGTCTTAGGGTCCAACCTCGGCACGGAGGACAAGGTCGCGTCTCTATGTGATTGAACCCGTGCCGACTGGTGATACCATGTTGGTTAACACGACGTTCGAGCCACCGGACGCGACCGCACCGAAGAAGGACGGCGCCTTCGGCAGAAAACGGAACGCGAAATCCAGAGGGAGGAAACGATGGGCAATCGTATATTCGGCGCCCTGAGCACCGTCGCGGCGGTTGCCGCCGTGGTGGCGTCGCCACACATGGCGGGGGCCCAGGAGGTCGATTCCGGGACGGTCTATGGCGATATGCAGACCGTAACCCAGGACATGCTGACCCGCGCCAACCGGGACGGTAACAACTTCCTGCACACGAACGGGAACTACGCTCAGACGCGGTATTACCCGTCACGCCAGATCAACGCCGAAAACGTGAAAGACCTGCGGCCGGCCTGGATCTTCCAGACCGAAATCGTCGACACGATGGAGACCACGCCGATCGTCGTCGACGGCATCATGTACATCACCACGGCGTTCAATCACGTCTACGCGCTCGACGCCCGGACCGGCGAGCAGATCTGGCACTTCAAGCACAACATGGGGCCGATCACGACCTATTGCTGCGGGCCGAACAACCGCGGCGTCGCGGTCTTTGGCGACATGCTCTACATGGGCACCCTCGACGCCAAGCTGCTCGGCCTCGACGCCAAGACCGGCAAGCTGGTCTGGGAGACCGAGATCGCCGACCCTGAACTCGGCTATTCCGAGACGATGGCGCCAAGCGTCGTCGACGGCAAGGTGCTGATCGGCACCAATGGCGGCGAATACGGCATCCGGGGATTCGTCAAGGCGTTCGACGCCGCGACCGGCGATTTGATCTGGACCTTCCACACGATCCCCGAGGACTCGGTCGGCGTGTGGGAGACCCATGACGCGACCGGCCGCGACATGCTGCGCGACATCGACGCCGAGAAGCAGGCGCTGGCCGAACTCGGCGACCCATACAAGACGCTCGGCGGCGGCGTGTGGCAGAATCCGGCGGTCGATCTGGCCAGCAACCGCATCTATTTCGTGGTCGGCAACCCGTCGCCCGACCTGGACGGCGCCATCCGGCCCGGTGACAACCTTTACACCGACTCCCTGGTGGCGGTGAATCTCGACACCGGCGAGTATGTCTGCCACTTCCAGTACATCGCCCACGATGTCTGGGACCTCGACGCGGTCAGCCCGCCGATCCTGGTCGATGTCGCCGACGACAATGGCAACATGGTCCCCGGCGTGCTGCATGGTGGCAAGTCCGGCCATATCTATGTGCACAGCCGCGACGATTGCAGCCTGATCCGCTATTCCGAGGCGATGGTGCCGCAGGAGGACATGTGGACGCTGCCGACCGCCGAGGGCGCGCGGATGCTGCCCGGTGCCAATGGCGGCGTGGAATGGTCGCCGATGGCGGTCGACGAGGGCCTGGGCCTCGCCTATGCCATCAACCTGCACCAGCCGATGACCTACCACGTCGAGAGCACCCCCTATCCGGAGGGCAAGCTCTGGCTCGGCGGCGCCTTCAAGGTCATCCCGACCGAGCAGCAATGGGGCAACGTCACCGCAGTCGACTACCACACCGGCGAAATCCAGTGGAAGGTCAAGACCGAGCAGCCGATGATCGGCGGCATCCTGGCGACCGCCGGGGGGCTGGTGTTCACCGGCGAAGGCAACGGCCTGTTCAAGGCCTATGATTCCGAGACCGGGGCCGTGCTGTGGAAGTTCCAGGCCGGCGCCGGCGTGAACGCGCCGCCGGCCTCCTATACGGTCGACGGGCAGCAGTACATCGTGGTCGCCGCGGGCGGGAACGCCCAGCTCGACTACAAGCGCGGCAACAACATCATCGCCTTCACCCTTGCGGAGTGAACCGCGGCGCGCTGTCACGGATCGGGGGCTGCCGAAAGGCGGCCCCCTTTTCTTTCCCAGTCTCCACCGGTCTCCGCACCCAGCAATTCGGACCCGTGCCCATGCCTCGCCTGATACCGCTGCTGACCGTCCTGGCCCTCGTCGCGCCGCCGGCCCTCGCCGCCGAGGATGTGTCGGAACAGCTCGAACAATGCCCGGCCTGCCACGGCGCCGAGGGCGTGCCCGACGATCCGGCGATCCCGATCATCTGGGGCCAGGAATACTATTACCTCTACGTCCAGCTCCGGGATTACCAGGCCGGACGGCGCGCGAACGAGATCATGGGCGCCATCGTCGCCGATCTGTCGCGCGACCAGATGAAGGCGCTGGCCGAGCATTTCGCCGAAAAGAGCTGGCCCGAGATCGGCTTCGCGGCCGACTCCGCCGCGGTATCGGCCGGCCAATCGGGACTGGCCGCCGGCCAATGCTCGCAATGCCACAGCACCTTCACCGGCGACAGCCGGGTGCCCCGCCTGGCCGGACAACAGCCGGGCTATCTCGAACAGACCATGCTCGACTTCAAGAACCGGGTCCGGATGAACGCGCCCGACAAGGGCAGCCTGATGCGGTCATTCGACGACGACGTGTTGCGCAATATGGCGCACTATCTGGCCGGCCTCTGACGCGCCGCGCCGCCGCGCACCGGCCCGGCGCCGGCGGGGTCAGCGCCTCGCCGGCCCGTCGGTCATGGCCCCGGCCGCCAGGACGGCGGCGGTATTGCCCTGCCTGTCCCGACGCTCGGGATCGGCGCCGGCGGCGAGCAGCGCCGTCATGATATCCGCGTGCCCACGCTCCGCCGCGATCATCAGCGCCGTCCGGCCACGATCGTCGGCGGCGTCGATCTCCGCCCCCGCATCGATCAGCAGCGTCATCGTCGCCAGCCCCTCGGCCTCCGGCACGTCGTTGCTGTGGCCGGCCGCCCACATCAGCGCGGTCAACTCGTGGCCGTAGCGGGCGTTCGGATCGATGCCCGCCGCCAACAGCAGGGCGACCAGCGACCCATAGCCCTTGCCCGCCGCATAGACGATCGCCCCCTTGCCGGTCGCGTCGCGCATCGACGGGTCGGCGCCGTTGTCGAGCAACAGCCGGACCAGCCGGTCGTTGCCGTTGAACGCGGCGATGATCAGCGGCGTCAGGCGGCGCCGGTTGACGGCGTTGGGATCGGCCCCGGCGGCGAGCAGGATGCCGGCGGTGCGGCGGCGGTTGGCGTCGACGGCGCGCAGAAGTGGCGTGCTGTCGGCCAGGTTGGCGTGGTCGACATCGGCCCCCAACTCCAGCAGCCGCGCGACGACGTCGCGTTCGCCCATATGGGCGGCGATCGAAAGTGGCGTATTGCCGAACCGGTCGCGGGCGGAAATCGAGCCACCCTCAGACAGCAAGCCATCGACCAGGTCGAGACACCCGCGCGCGGCGGCGTCAAAGAGGAAGAAATTGATCTGCCGTTGCGTTACCCGGTCGCCCTGGACGATGCGCCGCTGGCCGATTTCGTCGCAAACGATGTCGTTGCGGCCGGGAATGCCGCCGGCATCGGCGGCCTGCGGAGCCAAGGCAAAGAGGGCGACAAAGAGAACCGCCGCCACTGCCCGGTGCGGAAACAAGGCCAGCCGCACCAGAGGCGGTGCCATCGGTGCCTTGCGGGACGATCGATCGCCGCACCGGAAGGCGGGCCAGGATGGCCACTGCCGTTGGTTCCGGCGCCAACCATTCGGGCGGCGACGCCAAGTGAAGTTTGGGGCTCCGGTCATCACATCTGCCTGAACGCCGCGAAGCGCCTATCGTCGGTCATCCGGCGCCTTCCGCGCAAGCCATCGCCCGTTCGCTACTCGACAATGAAGACGCCCCTGAAACCCTGCGTTTCCAGGTTCTCCACATAAAAATTGTAGCGCCCGGGCCGGATCGGCACGAACCAGACGTCGATCTCGCCCTCTTCACCGAATTCGAGCGAATAGAGCCCGGCCGGCCTCACCTCGTTGTCCTCGATCGACACCCGGTCGATCCAGGAATTCCTGAACAACTCCGGGGCTAGAAGTTCGTACTCCTCCCGGCCGTCGCTCTCGATCCGCCAACGGTAATAGACACCGGAACTGACCGCATACTCGTTGACGGAGAACCCCTCCGCGGCATTCAGCTCAAGCGGCGGCAGCCGTTCCGCGCGAGCGGTGATGTTTCCGGTCGCGTGGCTCTCCGTGATTCCGCTCAGCATCGTCGCCAAAGCAACGAAAGCCAAGGCGCGGATCGGTACCGTCACGGTCATTGCCGTTGCCCCTCCAGGTGCGGGCAGGCCGTCCATAGCCCGCCTTCCGTCTCCAGGGTGTACCGAAACCGCGGCACCTGACAATTCGCCGCGTTCGACCCGAGGCGATCGGAACCGTCGGCCGGGCGCGGTCATGGCGCTCTCGGGCTCGGCTTCAAAGCCGTCCGAGCGTAGCACTCGGACCGCAAAACCACTGGCGACTGGAAACCGGCCAGGTCGCCGGGGTCGGCTTGACAGCAACCCTGAAAACCTTCAGCATTCCGTACTAAGGAATAATATTCTGTTGTAACGGAATAACGAAGGGGAGGATCCGGTATGACTATCCTGCGCGCTCTTCTGGTCGCATCCGGCTTCGTCGCCGCCGCTGCGACGTCGATGCCGGCGGTGGCCCAGACGGCGAGGGGCGGCGTCATCGACGTCGCGATCATCGGCGAACCGCCGACGCTCGATCCTATGATGTCGACCGCCGACGTGGTGAGCATCGTGACCCAGCATTTCTATGAGACGCTGTACACCTTCAACGGCAACTGGGCGGTGGTTCCGCTGCTGGCGGAGTCGATGCCGGACGTCTCGGCGGATGGCAAGACCTATACGATCGCGATCCGCCGCGGCGTGAGCTTTCACGACGGCTCGTCGATGGATGCCCATGACGTCGTCGACTCGCTGAAGCGCTGGACGCAGGTTGCCGCGCGCGGCAAGGGCGTCGCCGACCGGATCGACTCGATCGAGGCGGTCGACGACTTCACCGTCCGGATCAACATGAACCAGCCCTATTCGCCGCTGACCGCGCTGCTGGCATTCTCCAACGCCGCCGCGGCGATCGTGCCGCAGGAATCGATCGGCGGCGACCAGTTGGCCGGAATCATCGGCACCGGGCCGTACAAGCTGGCCGAGCACCGGCCCGACGAATACATCCAGGTCGTCCGCTTCGACGGTTATGTGTCGCGGACCGAGCCGTCCGACGGCCCGTCCGGCGAACGCAAGCAGATCCTCGACGAGATCCGCTTCGTGCCGGTCCCGGATGCGAATACCCGGGTCGAGGGCGCGGTGGCCGGACAATATGCCTTCGCCGATGCCCTGCCGACCGAGGCCTATCAGCGGCTGGTCGACAGCGAGGCGGCGACGCCGGTGCTGTTGCGGCCGTTCGGCTGGCCGATCTTCGCCTTCAACATGAAGGACGGCCTGATGACCGGGCTTGACGTCCGCAGAGCCGTCCAGGCGTCGCTTTCGCCGGACGACATGCTGTACGCGGCCTTCGGCGACGAGAACTTCTATGTGGTCGATGCCAGCCTGTTCCCCGATCACTATGTGTGGAGCAACGATGCGGGCGCCGACCTCTACAACCAGGCCAATCCGGCCCGGTCCAAGGAGCTGCTCTCGGCGGCCGGATACGATGGGACACCGCTGCGCATCCTGACCTCGCACCAGTACGAGTTCCACTTCAAGATGGCCGAGGTGGCGAAGATCAACCTCGAGCAGGGCGGTTTCACCGTCCAACTCGATGTGGTCGATTGGGCGACCTTGACCCAGCGCCGCAACAACCCCGAGCTGTGGGACATCTACATCACCCACTCGCCGTTCCTGCCCGAGCCGGCGCTAACCAGCCTTTATGGCCCGACATCGCGGCTCGGCTGGATCGACGAGACCAAGGATGCCGTGCTGTCCGAGTTCACCTCGGTCACCGATCCCGACCGGCGCATCGAGCTGTTCGAGCAGCTTCAGGGGCTGGTCTATGAGCAGGCGCCTTTCTACAAGGTCGGCGGCTTCAACGCCCTGATGGCCAAGAGTCCCGGACTGGCGGGAGTCACGGACACGCCGTGGCCGTTCTTCTGGAACGCGTCTCTCGAGCAGTGATCGGGTCGCCGGTCCGGTGGGCACAAATCCCCGGGGCCGGCCCCTGATGTGAAGGTCTTCGAGGTCCGGCGCATCGATCGCACCGGACTTCGTAGGCCGACTCGGACGCGGTTCAAGCGGAGCGCGACGTGACCCGATACATCCTGCAACGCGTCGGCGGCATGGCGGTTGTCATGTTCATCGTGCTGACGGTCGTGTTCGTGATCGTCCGCCTCGCGCCGGGCGATCCGGCGGCGATGATGCTGGGCCCCGAGGCGTCGCCCGCCGACGCCGCGGAACTACGTGCCAAAATGGGTCTCGACCGGCCGATCGTCGTCCAGTATGTCGGCTTTCTCGGCCGCGCGGTGGCCGGCGATCTGGGCCAGTCGATCTTCTTCAACCGCCCGGTGCTGGACATCATGGCCGACCGCGCCGAGCCGACGGTCTTCCTCACCCTGTTCTCGATCCTGATCGCCGTCGGCATCGCGCTGCCGGTGGGGCTTCTCTCGGCCTATACACGGGGCAGCCTGTTCGACCAGACGGCGCTGTCGACGGCGATGCTGGCGGCGTCGATTCCCAGCTTCTGGTTGGGCCTGCTGTTCCAGCAGCATCTCGCCACCCAGGCCGGCTGGTTTCCGGTCTCGGGCTATGGCGGGCCGGATGCCGATTTCTGGGACCGCATGCGGCATCTCATCCTGCCCTCGGTGGTGCTCGGGATCGTCAACTCCGCCCTGATCATCCGGTTCTCCCGCGCCTCGATGCTCGACGTGCTGTCCGACGATTATGTGCGCACCGCCCGGGCGAAGGGCATGAGCGAGTGGCGCGTGGTGCTGCGCCATGCCTTCAAGAACGCCCTGATCCCGATCGTCACGGTGGTCGGGCTGACCTTCGCGCTGCTGATCTCCGGCGCGGTCGTCACCGAGCGCGTGTTCAACCTGCCGGGTGTCGGATCCCTGGTGGTCGGCGCCGTGCTCCGGCGCGACTATCCGATGATCCAGGGCGCCCTGGTCGTCGTCGCCGGGCTCTACGTGCTGATCAACTTCCTGATCGACATGATCTATCTGGCGATCGATCCGCGGGTCCGGTATTAGACATGGCCGGCACCGCTTCCATTCCCTTCGAGCAGAGCCTGTGGCAGGCCTTGTCGCAGCGCCGTTCGGTGACCATCGGCCTGGCGATCCTCGCAATCGTGGCGGTCGCCGCCGTCTTCGCCCCGCTGATCGCGCCGGTCGACCCGAACGTGATGTCGGTGCGCAATCGCCTGACCGCGCCGGGCGCCGAATGGTGGCTCGGCACCGACGAGTTCGGCCGCGACATCTTCTCGCGGCTGATCTATGCCGGCCGCATCTCGCTGGCGGTCGGCCTCGGCGTGGCGACCCTGTCGTCGCTGTTCGGCGTCACGCTGGGGCTGGTCGGCGGCTTCTTCCGCCGCCTCGACGGGCCGGTGTCGCGGCTGATCGACGCGATGATGGCGTTTCCCGACATCCTCCTCGCCATCGCCCTGGTGGCGGCGCTTGGCGGCTCGCTGTTCAACGTGATCCTGGCGCTCTCGATCGTCTATTCGCCGCGGATCGCCCGCACCGTGCGCGCCTCGACGCTGGTCATCCGCGAGTTGTCCTATGTCGAGGCGGCGCGGGCGTTGGGTGTCTCGACATGGCGCATCCTGGCCAATCATGTCCTGCGCAACACGGTCTCGCCGATCATCGTGCAGGCCACGTTCATCTTCGCCTACGCGATGCTGGCGGAGGCGGGGTTGTCGTTCCTCGGCGTCGGCGTCGATCCCTCGACACCGACCTGGGGCACCATGATCAATGCCGGCCGCCAATATGTCGGGGTCGCCGATTGGATGATCCTGTTCCCGGGCATCGCGATCACGCTCAGCGTCCTGTCGCTGCAGATCGCCGGCGACGGACTGCGCGACGCCCTCGACCCACGCATCTCGAGGGAACTGTAAATGTCGATCACCCTGAAGAATGTCCGCCCGATCTCGTTCGACGCACCGCAGACCGTGACCGATGTGCATGTCGCCGCCGATGGCCGCGTGTCGGCGGCACCGGCGCCGGGCGCCCGGACGATCGATTGCGGCGGCGCCTGGCTGTCTCCCGGCTGGGCCGACCTCCACGTGCATGTCTGGCACGGCGGCACCGACATCTCGGTCCGGGCCGAGGATGCCGGCATGAAGCGCGGGGTCACCGCCATGGCCGATGCGGGCTCCGCCGGCGAAGCCAGCTTTCACGGGCTGCGGCAATACGTGAT
>JABDIP010000006.1 GCA_013003675.1 Inquilinus sp. | reverse complement strand
CCCCCCCCCCCCGCAATCTCAAAGGGAGCTTGTAAAGTGGCACTCGCACCAGCTTTGTGGAGTGTTCAAGGCCACGGGCAGCAGCTCTTCCAGAGTGCCGACAACCCGCTCCCCGTAGACAGAAACCGCAATGCCCTGCCGGAGACCTAACTTCTGCCCCTGGCTATTCCGCGACATTCGCCGCCTCTGACAGCTCGCCGGGAACACCCTCCATAGCGGAACTGTGAGGCACCGCTGCTCACAAGCAGAGGTTACGATCACAGTGCCCAGCCGCGCAAATGCGAGTTGCAGCTATGCAATCCAGGGTGGCCGGGGCGGGAGATGGATTGGCACGGCGCCGGCGCGCCTCGCAATGACGGCCGCTGCTGTGCGGCCTCAGCCCCTGCCCTTCTCGACCCAGCGCATGACCAGGATGGCGACCCAGATGCCGTTCATCGGCCGGTGGTGTGGGGGCCGCCTGGCAGCACGGGACCGGGGCCGCAGGCAGGCAAGACCCCGCTCCGCTCTGAACCGGTGCTGCCGACCCTGTCGCCTCAATATCCCGCCCAGGCGAGGAACATGGCGAACGGCAATCCGACCGCGATGGCCCTTCCCAGCCACACATGGCGCCGATCCCATTTCCCCCAGGTATCCTGCCGCCTCGGCATTTTGAGCATCTTGATGCCCAGGACCGAGGAGACCAGTACAACGAGGTAGATTAGGCTTGCCAAGCTGCCCTGCAGGTCGACGACACCCATCCGGACTGACCAATCCGGCGGCTCACCGCGCGATACGAGCATTTCAATCGGCAATCCGATGCCGGTAATCAGCGCGAGAACCGTCAAGATCGCCGCAACCATCATCGCGAGGACTCCCGGCATTCCCTCCTTCCGAAGCCTCGCATCCAGTTCCCCGAGCTGCTCCTCGGGCGGAAGGCTTTCAAGCGGCGGCGGATGATCCGGTCCGTCGATCAGTTCGCCTACCGCCGACCAATCGCCCCTCAGGGCCTTGAACTGTGTATCCTCAACCAACCCGAAGATTCCGATCCAGATCGACCTTGCGATCTCACTCGCGGCCGCACTGTCTTGGCCGCAGTCGACGACGAGTCCGTTCCGGCTGCCGCCGCTCACGTCCAATGGCTCGACGCGAAGAGGGAGCCCGGCCGCTTCGGCTGCGTCCCCGGCCGCGTGGAGGGTGCCGTCCGACCAGTCCAAGCCGAGACACCGGAGTTCGAGGCCATAGTCACCGGCGCCGCGAATGTACTTGCGGAACTGCAGAATTTGGCGCGACGGCGCGTGCCCCAGTGTCAGATATCCGCCGTCGTAGCCCCGACGCAGGAGCGCTTTGATCCAATCCCCTATCAGACCGAAATCGGTGTACTCGTTTCGGCTATGTCGCACGGTTTCGACTGTCGCCAGGGCAATCCCTGAGACAACGAAAGCCAATAACAGAATGAAATAGAGACTCAAGAAATCGGATACCGACATTTGTCCGATACCAGTCGAGCGGGAAATGGAAAATAGTCTCTCGGATCTCGTCTAGGCTCCGGTCGTCAAGATCTCGTTAAGGGTAAGACGGCCCCCGCTACGGCGCGACGCCGTGATCCTTCGAGCGAGCTTCTCTCGGTTCGTTTATTTTCGGCTGTTCCAAGACACGCGACGGCAGCGGCCAGGACCAGCAGCGGATTTGCCCCGGCGGCGCCCCTGCGGCCGCTCGTCCCCTGCCCCAACACCGTCATTGCGGGCCGAAGGCGCGGCGATCCAGGGCGGCCAGGGCGGGAGGTGGATTGCCACGGCGCTGACGCGCCTCGCAATGACGGCGGTAGATGGGCGCCGGCCTAACCCCTGCCCTTCTCGACCCAGTGCATGACCAGGGTGGCGGCGGCGCCCAGCGCGGTGAAGCCGGCGACCAGGGGCAGGATGGTGCCGTCGTAGGACTGGCCGATCGCCGTGCCCAGCGCCAGCGACAGGAAGGTGGTCAGCGAGCCGATCACCGCCGCGGCGACCCCGGCGATGTGCCCCATGGGCTCCATCGCCAGGGCGTTGAAGTTGCCGAACAGCAGGCCGAGGCAGAAGAAGGTGGCGAGCAAATAGGCCATCAGCGCCCAGAGCGGCGGTTCGCCGTCGAGGCCCCAGGCGATGGCGAGGAAGCCGAGCGCCAGGCCGCACTTCGCCAACAGCGCCGCCCAGGACAGCGCCCGCATGCCGAGCCGCATGACCAGCCGGGCGTTGACCACCGAGGCGCCGCCGATCGCCAGCGCCAGCGTGGCGAAATAAGCCGGGAACAGCGCGCCGACGCCGTATTGCTCCTGGAAGATCTGCGGCGCGCTGACCAGGAAGCCGATGAAGGCGCCGAAGATGAGGCCGGCGGTGAGGGTGTAGCCGAGCGCCACGCGGTTGCGGACCACCTCGACGATCGCGACGCCGATGCGGCGCGGCGACAGCCGGGCGCGGCGCGCCGGCGCCAGCGTCTCCGGCTGGCGAAGCGCGAACCAGACCAGCACCGTCAGCGCCAGGGCGAGCAGCAGGCCGAAGATCGCCCGCCAATGGGCGAAGACCAGGATGCCCTGGCCGAGCGCCGGGGCCACCGCCGGCACCAGGATGAACACCCCCATCACCAGCGACATGATGCGGGCCATGGCCCGCCCGTCGTACCGGTCGCGGACCAGGGCGACGGTGGCGATGCGCGGGCCGGCGGCGCCAAAGCCCTGCAGGAAGCGGCCGGCCAGCATCATCGGAAAGCTGGTGGCCATCGTCGACAGCAGGCAGCCGGCGATGAACACCGCCATGCCGGCATAGATCGCCGGCTTGCGGCCGATGCTGTCGGACAGCGGCCCGAACAGCATCTGGGCGATGGCGAGGCCGAGGAACAGGGCGGAGAGCACGAGCTGCGGCCGGTTGCCGCCGCCGGCGCCGAGATCGTCGCCGATCGCCCTGAGCGCCGGCAACATGGCGTCGATCGACAGCGCGACCAGCGAGATCATCAGCGCCGTCAACGCGACGAATTCGCCGAGGCGCGGCCCGGCGGGGGGATGCGGGGAGGTCAAGACGGGTTCCTTCGTTCCGGGCCGACGGCATAGCACAGTTCCGCTCGCGGGACCGCTATGGCCACCTGTGGATTGCCTCGTCGCTCTCGCTTCGCAATGACGCGTCATCGAGGGCTGATTCTGCCGAGAAACTGGCGCAGTCAGCCCAGTCCAACGGGCCCGTGGAGCCACCCCCTCCAGCGTCCTTGCGAGGAGCGCGGCGACGTGGCAATCCATGAGCGGCGGGGGCCGAAACCGCCTATCGAGCCGCGATCCAGGACGACGTCCAGCCCGCCCTAAATCAGGTCCGCGTACAGATCCCGCCAACCCGGATTCGTCGCCTGGATCAGTTCGACCTTCCTCCGCCGTGGCCCCGCCTTGATCTGTTTCTCGCGCGCGATGGCAGCCGCCATCTCTTCGTGCAATTCATAGAATACCAGCGCCTTGCAGCCGAACCGGGACGCGAACCCCGGAACCAGGCCCTCCCGATGTTGGTACGCCCGTTGCGGAAGGTTCGACGTGACGCCGGTATAGAGCGTCCCGTTGCGTTTGTTGGTCACAATGTAGACGGCCGGTCGTTTCATGCGATTGCTGCCCGGTCGGCGATGGAGAAGCGGCTGAGGTTGACCGTCAGCCCAGGCGCTTGTGGATTGCCACGTCGCTCCGCTCCTCGCAATGACGGTCGAGAGAGCGGTGCGCCGGGCCGAGAAATCGGGCTGTAGTGGCTGGCTTGAGGCGGGGCCAATGCCGGCGCGCTTAGTGCCGGCGCTACCGGTCCCGGTGGCGGAGGAAGTGGAGGCCGCGCCAGGCCTGCCAGAGCAGGAAGGCGGCGGCCAGGGTGGCGGCGGCCCTGTCGGGCGGTTCAGTCCGCCTCCGCCGAGACGCGATCGCCGAAACGGTCCCGGAAACGCTCGGCGATCCGGCGAGTCCACTTCTTCTCATGTTCCGGCGTCATTCCCTCCGCCCGAACGACCTCGGCGGCGAACGCATACGCCTCCAGCTGAGCCCGGCCGGCGATCCTCTCGATATCGGCCGGCGGAATGCAGAACCCCCAATCCACGCAGAGGTCACGCAACAGGTCTCTTATTTGCTTTTCGAGCGACGCCGCCCCCGGTTTCGCGTCTTCCATGGCGGGCATAGGGGAACCTGCGACACCGAAATGCAACGGGTACGCGGCGATCCAGCGCGCCCGGCCCCCTGGATTGCTTCGCCTTCGGCTCGCAATGACGGCGTCGGGGACGGTTAGACGGCTCGTACGGCCGGAGAAGCTGGGTTGATGCTTGGGTTCCGCTTGGCGAATGCCCGGAAAGCCACCCGCCTGTCCTTTTGCGCCCCTTACCCGCAT
>JABDIP010000574.1 GCA_013003675.1 Inquilinus sp. | reverse complement strand
CCCGCGGGGCGGCGCTGGTGCTGTCGAGCGGCAAGCCGGTCTATGGCCTGCCGGCGCCATTCGTGTATCTCGGGCAGGGCCGCGTGTTCGACATCGTGCCGACGCCGGTCGTCGTCTTCCTGGTCGTTGCCGGCGTCGCCCACTACGTGCTCGCCTATACCCGCTTCGGCAAATACGCCCTGGTGATCGGCGACAACGAGATGGCGGCGCGGGCGATGGGGGTACGCGTCGAGCGCCACCGGCTGTTGCTGTACACCCTGTCCGGCACCCTTGCCGGCCTGGCCGGGCTGTTGTTCACCGCCCGGGTCAATTCCGGCGATCCCACCGCCGGCCTGACCTACGAACTCTCGGCGATCACCGCCGCCATCATCGGCGGCACCAACCTGTTCGGCGGCCGCGGCAGCATCTTCGGCACCGTCGTCGGGGCGCTGATCATGGGGGTGCTGCAGAACGGGCTGAACCTGCTGGCGGTGCCGCCCTATTACCAGCCGATCGCCACCGGTACCGTGCTGATCCTGGCGGTCTGGCTCGACCAGCTCAACCGGGCGCGGAGCGCGGCATGAGCCTGCTGTCGCTCCACGACGTCCGCAAACGCTTCGGCTCGGTCGAGGCGCTGCAGGGCGTCACCTTCGAGGTCGAGGCCGGCACCGTGGTCGGGCTGGTCGGCGACAACGGCGCCGGCAAGTCGACGCTGATGAAGGCGGTGACCGGCATTCATCGCCCCGATTCGGGCAGGATCGTCTTCGACGGCCGGCCGATCACCGACACCGATCCCGGCGAGGTGCGCCGCCTGGGCATCGAAATGATCTATCAGGATCTGGCCCTGGCCCGGCAGCAGGACGTCGCCTCGAACATCTTCCTCGGGCGCGAGCCGACGCGGTCGGTCCTCGGCATACCGATCGGCCTGATCGACCGCCCCAGGATCGAGAGCGAGGCGGAGCGCATCATCGCCCGGCTCGGCGCCCGCATCCCGTCGGTGCGCTATCAGGTCGGCTTCCTCTCCGGCGGCCAGCAGCAATCGGTGGCGATCGCCCGGGCGCTCACCTTCGAACCCAAGCTGGTGATCATGGACGAGCCTACGGCGGCCCTCGCGGTGCGCGAGGTCGACCATGTGCTCGAGCTGATCCGCGGGCTGAAGCGGCAGGGCATCTCGGTGGTGCTGATCAGCCACCGGCTGACCGACGTCTTCGCGGTCTGCGACCGGATCGTCTGCCTGCGTCAGGGTCGGGTCATCGCCGATGAGACCACCGCCAAGACCTCGATGAACACGGTCGTCGGCCACATCGTCGGCGCCGCATAGGCCGGGAGCATCGTCATGGCGCGATTGGGAGCACACACCTTCATCTGGGCCGCCGAATGGACAACGGAGGCGGCCGAGCGGATCCTTGCCACGGCGGCGGCGGCCAGGCTCGATGTGGTGGAGATCCCGCTGCTGCGGCCGGATGAGATCGATGTGGCGGCGACCGTCGCCCTGGCGGCGCGCCATGGCGTCGCCGTCACCTGCTCGCTCGGCCTGCCGCAGCACGCGACGCTGCCTGACCACCCGGCCGAGGCCGAGGCATTCCTGAAGAATGCGCTGGAGGTGGCCGCCCGGCTCGACAGCCCGTGCCTCACCGGCGTCACCTACAGCACCATCGGCAAGCTGACCGGCGCGCCGCCGACCGACGCCGAATACGCCACCATCGCCAGGGCGCTGAAGCCGGTCGCCCGGCACGCCGCGTCGCTCGGGCTGGAACTCGGGCTGGAGCCGTGCAACCGATATGAAACCCACCTTCTCAACCAGGGCCGGCAAGCGGTCGAACTGATCGAACGGATCGGCGAGGACAACGTCTTCGTCCACCTCGACACCTATCACATGAACATCGAGGAGAAGGGCTTCGCCCCGGCGATCGAGGCGGTCGGCCGGCATTGCCGCTACGTACACCTGTCCGAGAGCGACCGCGGCGTGCCGGGCACCGGCACGGTCGATTGGGACGGCGTCTTCGCCGGGCTGGCGGCGATCGGCTATGCCGGCGACATGGTGCTGGAATCCTTCATGGTCATGCACCCCGACATCGCCCGCGCCCTTGCCGTCTGGCGCCCGGTGGCGCGCAGCTCCGAGGAGTTGGTCGAGGACGGATTCGGCTTCCTGCGCGCCCGTGCCGCGGCGCACGGGCTGCTGGCGGGCTGAGACCATGCGGATCGGCGTCGATCTCGGCGGCACCAAGATCGAGGCGATCGCCCTCGACGATGACGGCCGCGAGCTCGGCCGGCACCGGATTCAGACACCGCGCTTCGACTATCGCGGCTCGATCGACGCCATCGTCGGCCTGGTCGAGAGGCTGGAACGGGAGACCGGGCAGCGCGGCAGCGTCGGCGTCGGCATGCCGGGCGCGCTGTCGCCGGTCGACGGCCGGGTCAAGAACGCCAACTCCACCTGGCTCAACGGCACCGAATTCGACCGGGACCTCGCGGCGGCGCTCGGCCGGCCCGCCATCTGCGTCAACGACGCCAATTGCCTCGCCGTGTCGGAGGCGACCGACGGCGCGGCGGCCGGCGCCGGCGTTGTCTTCGCGGCGATCCTCGGCACCGGGGTCGGGGCCGGCATCGCGCTCTTCGGGCGCGCCCATGTCGGCGGCAACGCGATCGGCGGCGAGTGGGGCCACAACCCGCTGCCCTGGCCGCGCGAGGACGAGTTGCCCGGGCCGGACTGCTATTGCGGCAAGACCGGCTGCATCGAGACCTGGGTGTCCGGGACCGGGCTGCAGAACGACTACCGGCGCGTCACCGGCGAGGCTCTTCCCGGCCGCGAGATCGTTGCCCGGTCGGAGGCCGGCGACCCGGCGGCGGGGGCGGCTCTCGCCCGCTACGAGGATCGGCGGACGCGGGCCCTGGCCAGCATCATCGACGTGCTCGACCCGGATGTCGTGGTTTTCGGCGGCGGCATGTCGAACGTCGAACGGCTGTATCGGACGGTGCCGGAAGCGCTGCCGCGCTGGGTCTTCGGCGGCGAATGCGCGACCCCGGTCCGCAAGGCGGTGCACGGCGATTCCAGCGGCGTACGCGGTGCCGCCTGGCTGTGGCCGTCGGGAGAAGGGGGCGGCTAGCCGCTTGTCTCGGAGTCCGCGTCGGAGCCGGCTTCGGCGGCGCGGTCCAGGAACACATCCGCCAGCCAGCCGGCGGTGACATACTCGCAGGCCGTGCCGATGCAGTGCGGGGTGGCGACGAAGACCCAGCGGCCCTGGCGGTCGCCGACGGTCACCGGCAGGTATTCCTCCAGAATGACGACGGCGTCGCCGGGCGCGAGCTGCATCAGCACGCGGGAGTCGGTCGACGGCGATTCGCGCAGATTGAGCGGGCCGGCATTGACGATGGCCTTGTCGTCATAGCGGTCGTAGGTCGAGCGCTTGATCTCGTCGGCCCGGCCGGGCTCGACGATTGCCGCCACGAACAGGGCGATGGCCAATAGGCGGAGAAGCAATCCGAACACCTCCTGGTACTCCCGCACAGAGTAGCGGCGTGGCCGCCGCGTCCGAACCTTATGCCAGCATGTATTGCCGAATGGTGACCGTATCGGGGCAGCCGGCTTGCGGCGCGACGGCGGCGGCGATAGGTATGGGCCCGCCGATCTGGAAATTCTACCTGCCGGGAGACGTCCGATGGACGCGAAGACCTTGTTCGCCACGCTGGGCATCGATGCCGCCGACCTGTCGGGCGGCACCCTGTCCGTCGTCTCGCCGATCGACGGCGCCACCCTGGCCCATCTGCGCGAGCACGGCCCGGCCGATGTCGACGCCGCCATCGGCCGTGCCGCCGAGGCGTTCCAGGCGTGGCGCTCGGTGCCGGCCCCGCGGCGCGGCGAGTTGGTGCGACTACTCGGCGAGGAATTGCGCGCCAACAAGGAGGCGCTGGGCGGGCTGGTCAGTCTGGAGTGCGGCAAGATCCTCCAGGAAGGCCTCGGCGAGGTGCAGGAGATGATCGACATCTGCGACTTCGCCGTCGGATTGTCGCGCCAGCTCTACGGCCTGACCATCGCCTCGGAGCGGCCCGGCCACCGGATGAGCGAGACCTGGCACCCGCTGGGGCCGGTCGGGGTGATCAGCGCCTTCAATTTCCCGGTCGCGGTGTGGAGCTGGAATGCCGCGCTCGCCTTCGTCTGCGGCGATCCGGTGATCTGGAAGCCGTCGGAGAAGACGCCGTTGACCGCGCTCGCCTGCCAATCGCTGTTCGACCGGGCCGCCGCCCGCTTCGGCGATGTGCCGGAGGGGCTGCTCTCGGTCCTGATCGGCGGCCGGGAGATCGGCGAGCGGCTGGTCGACGATCCCCGGGTGCTGTTGATCAGCGCCACCGGCAGCACCGCCATGGGCCGCAAGGTCGGCCCCCGTGTCGCCGCCCGGCTCGGTCGAACGCTGCTCGAACTGGGCGGCAACAACGCGATGCTGGTGGCGCCCACCGCCGATCTCGATCTGGCGGTGCGGGCGATCCTGTTCGCCGCCGTCGGCACCTGCGGCCAGCGCTGCACCTCGCTGCGGCGGCTGATCGTGCACGACTCGGTCTACGACCGGCTGGTACCGGCCCTGAAGGAGGCCTATGGCGCGGTGCGCGTCGGCAATCCGTTGCATGACGGCACCCTGGTCGGGCCGCTGATCGACGGCGCCGCCTTCGACGCGATGGAGGAGGCGCTGGTCAAGGCGCGCGCCGAAGGCGGCATCGTCACCGGCGGCGAGCGGCTGGCCGACGGGGCGCTCGCCAACGGCCACTACGTGCGGCCGGCGATCGTCGAGATGCCGGACCAGACCGACATCGTTCGCACCGAGACCTTCGCGCCGATCCTCTACGTCCTGCGCTACCGCGACTTCGGCGAGGCGGTCGCCCTGCACAACGCGGTGCCGCAGGGCTTGTCCTCCTGCGTCTTCACCGGCGACATGCGCGAGGCGGAGACGTTCCTCTCGGCGACCGGCAGCGATTGCGGCATCGCGAACGTGAATATCGGCCCCAGCGGGGCGGAGATCGGCGGCGCGTTCGGCGGCGAGAAGGAAACCGGCGGCGGCCGCGAATCCGGCTCCGATGCGTGGCGGGCCTATATGCGGCGGCAAACCCAGACGGTGAATTACTCGCGCGATCTGCCGCTCGCCCAGGGTATCACCTTCGCCATCGATTGAGTTCGGCGGCGGCCGGCGCGAACCGCCGCCCCACTTTCAAGCATCAAGAGGATCGGTATGGAACAGCTTCAGCACTTCTGGGCGTTGGTCGTCGATGTCTGGCAGAACGGATTCCTCGGCGTCGATATCAGCGAGATCCTGGTCGCCATCGCCATCATCCTGGTCGCCTTGATGGTCAGGCGGCTTTTCACCCGTTTCGTCATCGCCAACATCAAGGCGTCCACCCGGCGCAGCAAGACCGATGTCGACGACCGCATCGTCGGCGCGCTGGAAGGCCCGCTCCGGTTCGTCCCGGTGGTGATCGGCGTGTTCATCGCCACGGAATACCTCAGCCTGGAGGGTACCCTGGCGGTCGCGGCGGAGAACCTGACGCGGTCGCTGATTGCCTTCACCATCTTCTGGACCTTCTACCGTCTGGTCGACCCGTTCAGCTTCGTGCTGCGGCGCCTGGAGAAGGTGTTCAGCCATGAGATGATCGATTGGCTGAAGAAGGCGATCAAGGTCGCCTTCGTGTTCATCGGCGCGGCGACGATCCTGGAGATGTGGGGCATCCAGGTGGCGCCGATCCTCGCCGGCCTCGGCCTGCTCGGCGTCGCGGTCGCGCTGGGCGCGCAGGATCTGTTCAAGAACCTGATCGCCGGCATCCTGGTGCTGGCGGAGAAGCGCTTCAATCGCGGCGACTGGATCCGGGTCGACGGCGTCGTCGAGGGCACGGTGGAGGAGATCGGCTTCCGCTCGACCCTGGTGCGACGCTTCGACAAGGCGCCGGTGCACGTGCCGAACTCCAAGCTGTCGGACAACGCGGTCACCAATTTCAGCAAGATGACCCACCGCCGGATCTACTGGAAGATCGGCGTCGAGTACCGCACAAGCGTCGACCAGCTGCGCCGCATCCGCGACGAGATCGAGGCCTATGTCCTGGGCAGCGACGATTTCGCCAAGCCGCCGGCGGTCTCGACCTTCGTGCGGATCGACGCCTTCAACGACAGCTCGATCGACATCATGCTGTATTGCTTCACCAACACGACGAATTGGGGCGAGTGGCTGGCGATCAAGGAAGAGCTGGCCTACCGCATCAAGGCGATCGTCGAGGGCGCCGGCACCGGCTTCGCCTTCCCGAGCCAGTCGCTCTATGTCGAGACGCTGCCCTCGGAGGTGCCGGAGGCCTTCGTGCCGCCGAGCCGCAAGCCGGCCAAGGCGGCCGCCAAGGCAGGCGTTGGCGCAAAGGCGGCGGCGGCGGACTAGCCAGGGCATCGGCCGATGCGGGGGACGCCAGTGTTGTTGGCGGTTGCCGGTCTGCATGGGGCGATGGCCGTCGCGCTCGGCGCTTATGCGGCGCATGGCATGGCGCAATCATTCGCTGTGGAGGCGGTGGACTGGACGCGGACCGGCGCGTTCTACCAGCTTGTCCACGCGG